>URVO01000117.1 GCA_900551335.1 uncultured Phascolarctobacterium sp. | reverse complement strand
CCTATGCGCTCGTGGCTTATGAAACGGCCTATCTCAAGGCACATTGGCGTGCGCAATATTATGCGGCCTTCTTAAACAGCGTCATTGGCGACAGCGATAAGCTGAGCTGGTACATCAGCGTCTGCAAAAATGATAATATCAAGATTCTGGCGCCGGATGTCAATGAGTCCGGCCGTGACTTTACAGTTCTGCCGAACAAAACCATCCGTTTCGGTCTGGCCGGCATCAAGAGCACCGGCGGCGCGGCTGTCGAGGCGATTATCAGTGCGCGCAGCGAGGGCGGGCCGTTCACAAGCCTGACAGATTTCTGCTGCCGCGTAAATATGCGCGTGGTCAACAAGCGTGTGGTAGAAAATCTCATCAAGAGCGGCGCAATGGATTCCTTCGGCGCACGCCGCTCGCAGCTTTTGGCAGTGCTCGACCAGGTGATAGACCTGGGCGCTGCCTGTCAAAGGGACAGGGCGAACGGTCAGCTGGGGCTGTTCGGCGATGACCAGACCTTTGGCATGGAGGAGATAGGACTGCCGCAGCTGCCGGAAATACCCAAGCAGGCGCTGCTGCAATACGAAAAGGAGCTGCTGGGCTTTTATGTGACGGACCATCCGCTCAGTGAATACAAGGAGGTTATGCAGCGCTTTATGCCGCTGCATCAGTTCACAGGCGAGACGCAGGTGCAGGATAACCAGTTTGTGCGCGTGGCCGGCATTATCTCCAGCTGCAACATCAAGACGACGAAGAGCGGCGATACAATGGCGCTGCTGACGCTGGAGGATTTCACGGGACGCTTTCCGGTCATCATTTTCCCGAAAAACTATCAGGCGTGCATCAGAGATGTTTTTGAGGACAATGTGGTGTCGATAGAGGGACGCTTCAGCGTCGACGAGCGCGAGAGCAAAATCATTGCTATGTCGGTGCATAGTCTGTCGAGCAAGCCGCCGACGGAGCTGATGCTCAGGATTGATGCGCATCTGGAAAATCCGCTGGTGCAGCGTGAGCTTATGCAGCTGTTTCAGAAGTATAAGGGCGAAGATGTTGTCTACCTGAAGCTTATGGGCTCGCGCAAAATTATCAAGACGACGGCTGATTTTTGGGTTAACAGTGAGGCGCCCGGCTTTGCCGAGGATATTGTAAAGATTTTGGGCGAGGGCTGTGTGACAAGGAAAAATTCGTGATTTTCCTTGCTTATTTTACATAAACTCGCAGGATAGACTTGCAAGTCTAAGTGCAATAATGTTAAAATAATAGTACGAATGTGAAAAAATCATAGGAGGCTGTTTTTCTGACAGCCGCAATAAATAACCGAGGAGGATGCAAATGAATATTATCGTTTGTCTGAAACAAGTGCCGGATACGGCGAAAGTAAAATTCAATCGTGAAACCAATACTCTTGACCGTACTGGTGTAGAAAACATTATGAATCCCTATGACCAGCAGGCGCTGGAGGTTGCTCTGGGCCTGAAGGACAAAGAGGGCGCAAAGGTTACTGTGCTGACCATGGGTCTGCCGCAGGCTACCGACATTCTGAAGGAAGCTATCGCTATGGGCGCTGATGAAGGCGTGCTGCTGAGCGATCGCGTTCTGGGCGGCTCTGACTGCCTGGCAACCAGCACTGCACTGGCTGCTGCTATCAAGCATCTGGGCGAATTCGACCTCATTCTCTGCGGCAAGCAGGCTGTTGACGGCGACACCGCTCAGGTTGGTCCGGAAATTGCTGAGCATCTGGGCATTCCGCAAATCACCGGCACCCTGTCCGTAAAATATGAAGACGGCAAATTTGTTGCAGTTCGTGAGAACGAAAGCTATTCCATGACTATGGCTTGCGCTGCACCGCTGCTGATTACCGTAACCAAATCTGAAAAAGAGCCGCGCTTTGCCAGCATCAAAGGCAAAATGAAAGCTCGTAAGGCTGTTATTCCTACCCTGACTGCGGAAGCAATCGGCCTGGATCCGGCTGTTGTTGGTCTGAAGGGCTCTCCGACCAAGGTTAAAAAAGTCTTCACCCCGATTCCGCCTGAAGTAAAGGGCGAAATCATTACCGAAGCAGATGCTGATGCAGCAGTAGAAATGCTGTTTAACAAGCTGGTTGAGGCAGAGGTTATTACCCGCTGAGGTGAACCGCGATGACGAGAATAGTAGTAGAACGCAAAAAATGCTGCGGCTGTGAGGCCTGCGTTGCTGTTTGCCCTGTGGGAGCAATCACTATGCCGGAGGGCAAGGCGCTGATTAATGACGAGCAGTGCGTGCGCTGCGGCGCGTGCATCCATGAATGTCCTATGGAGGCTGTTGCGGCTGCTGACGACAAATAAAACAACACGATAATAAGGAGTGTACATATATGTGGGTTATTTCTGAGTTAGAGAACGGACAGATTATGGACGTTACTTTCGAGCTTTTGGGCGCAGCTAAAGAGCTGGACGCTAAAATGGGTGAAAAATGCTGTGCAGTATTAATCACTGCTGCAGCCGGCGAGCTGCCTGCTCAGCTGATTGCTGGCGGCGCTGACACCGTTTATGTAATTGAAGATGCAAAATATGCTGACTACAGCACCGAATTATACACCGATGCTATCTGCCAGCTTGTAAAAAAATATGAGCCCTCTTCCGTAATGTTCGGTGCAACCGATGACGGCCGCGATCTGGCTCCGCGTGTTGCAGCTCGCCTGCATACCGGCCTGTGCGCTGACTGCACCGCTCTGGACGTAACTGAGGATAAGCTCGTTGCCTGGACTCGTCCGGCACTGGGCGGCAACATCTGCGCAACCATCGTCTGCGACCAGCATCGTCCGCAGATGGGCACTGTACGCCCGAAGGTTTTCAAGGCTCTGGAGCTTGACACCGCGCGTACCGGCGAGGTTATTGCCTTCACTCCGGAGGCTGGCGCTGTAAACCATGTTGAGCTGGTGGCTAAGGAATCCCTGAGCAGCGAAAATGCTGTGAAGATTGACGAAGCTGATATGCTGGCTGCCGGTGGCCGCGGCTTTGGCAGCAAAGAAAACTTTGACGTACTGGAGCAGCTGGCTGCTTTGTTCGAGAACTCTGCTGTTGCAGGCACCCGTGCTGCTATCGACGAGGGCTGGCTGAGCCATCCCCAACAGGTTGGTCAATCCGGCAAAACCGTTAAGCCGCATATCTATTTTGCTTGCGGCATCAGCGGCGCTGTGCAGCATCTGTGCGGCATGAAGGAAAGTGACATTGTTATCGCTATCAACAAGGACGCTGACGCACCGATTTTCACCGTTGCTGATTACGGCGTTGTTGGCGATGTCAACGTTATCCTGCCGAAGCTTATCGAAAAGATTAAGGCTTACAAGGGCTAATCTTACGGGCAGAACAGCTTTGCTTTAGCTGGAGGCATAAATTATGTGGAAAACAATTTATATTGCCCACACCGAGGAGCAGGCGCAGCGAATTAAGCAGCTGCTCACGGAAAATGGTTTTTTGGTGCAGCTCAAAAGCTCTGGCGGCAAGCATAACAAGGCTTTTGAGATTTGCACGACGGTTTCTGAGGCAGAGGATGCCTATGAGGTTTTGTGCGAGCATAAATTCCAGTGCTGAGGAGGCGCAAGTCCTATGAAGAAAACAAAGATTATCTGCACTATGGGCCCAAGCACCGATAATGTGGACTTATTACAAAAGATGATGCTGGCCGGGATGGACCTGGCTCGTTTCAACTTCTCTCATGGCGACCATGCAAGCCATGCTGAGCGTTTGGCGCTAGTGCGCGAGGCTGCACAGCAGGCAGGCAAGGTTATTGCCACGATTGCTGATACTAAGGGACCGGAGATGCGTCTGGGCATGTTTGCGGACGCTAAGGTTACGCTGCATGAGGGCGACGAGTTCTGCCTGACGACAGAGCCTTATCTGGGCGATGCTCATATGGCGCACGTGAATTATGCAGGTCTGCCTGAGGATGTTACGGTTGGCAGCAGCATTTTGCTGAACGATGGTCTGCTGTCGCTGAAGGTAGAGAAAATTGAAGGCTGCAAAATCTATACCAGGGTTACGAACGGCGGCGAGCTGAGCTCACGCAAGCGTGTAGCCTGTCCGGGTATTGAACTGCAGCTGCCCTTCCTGTCCGAGCAGGATAAGGCGGATATTCTTTTTGCCGTGGAGCACGATATGGATTATATCGCGGCCTCCTTTGTGCAGAAGGCCGACGATGTGTTGGCTATCCGCAGAGTTCTGGAGGAGGCAGGCTCCTCCATCGGCGTTATCTCTAAAATAGAGAACGAGGCCGGAGTGCAGCATATTGATGAGATTATCAATGTTTCCGACGGCATTATGGTGGCGCGTGGAGACTTAGGTGTAGAGATTCCGACTGAGGACGTGCCTTTGGTGCAGAAGGATATTATCGAGCGCTGTAATAAGGCTGGCAAGCCGGTTATTACGGCGACGCAGATGCTGGAGAGCATGATTAGCAGCTACCGTGCAACACGTGCGGAGGCGAGCGATGTGGCGAATTCCATCTTTGATGGCACCGACATTATCATGCTGAGCGGCGAAACTGCGAGCGGCAAATATCCGCTGGAGGCAGTGCGCACGATGGCAAAGATTGCCACGCGTACCGAGGATGCGCTTGATTATGTACGTATCTTCCAAAAGAAGGGCATTAGCGAGCGTATTCATTCTACGGACGCTATCAGTCACGCAACTGTGCAGATTGCCCAGGAAATAAAGGCTGATGCTATCTTGACGATTACAGAGTCTGGCTTTACGGCGCGTATGCTGGC
>URVO01000116.1 GCA_900551335.1 uncultured Phascolarctobacterium sp. | reverse complement strand
ATGCGGATTTTGCCATGCTGCGCCAGCCATGCCTGCTCATCCTTAGAAAGCACCGGCACGGCTGTCGTCGTCATATAGCGCTTATACAGCTCCTCTGCATAAAAGGGCCTATCCAGCTCGATTCTGCGCATAGCCTCATCTAGCTCGGCCTTGAGATCAGGACGGTTTTTGCTAATCGCAAAATAAATATCCGAGCCGCCCACCGGCATAACCGCTGACAGGCCATCCTGACTGAGCGGCGCAAGCTCCGTCGCCACCACGGCCTCTGCCGCACCTTGGGCAAAGAGCCTTCTTACTTTCTCCATGCTGCCGACAAGCATATGCTGCGTGTGCAGTCCCTGCTGCTTTTCCCAATTGCTGAACGCCGTCTCCATCATGCTGCTTGCTATCATGCTCACGCCCTTGCCCTCCAGCTGCTGCACCTTTGAAGGAGAAAGGCCCGTCTTGTCTATATCGGCGTAAAGATAATATTTTTCTCTGCCCATAGGCACAGACGAAAACAGCATATGCTGCGCACGCTCCGGCGTGTAGGAAATGCAGTTCAGCATATCAATCTCGCCACGCTGCAGCTTCTCCATTAGCTCCATGCTGCTGCCCTTGACGTATTCGTAGCGCCAGCCTGTATACGCGGCCACGGTCTGCTGAAACTCGTAGCCATAGCCGCTGCGCTCACCGCCAGGGCCTGTTATGTTATAGCCGCCCTCATACCAGCCTACGCGTACAACCTTGCCCTCCGCCGCCAGCGCCTGCGGCGGCAGGCACACCAGCAGCACAAAAACGCTCAGGCATAAGCAGACATATTTTGCGAAATTACTTCTCATACTCTTCATTCATGCAACACCTCAAAAGATTTTTAAACAGCTTGCTATATATATTCTCGCAGCGGCCTCGCACAAGACGGCTGCCTTATAAACATCCATAATCCATCAGTATAATTTTAGCAGTATCATCCGCATTAGTCAATCTCGCACAGAATTTAATAAATAATAAAAAACCGCAGAGCCATGCACGTTCGCACAGCCCTGCGGCTTATCAACATATACATATTCTCTTAGCGCAAGCGTCCGCCGATAAGGCCGACATATTCATGCAGCGCATTGCAGCTTATTTCCAGGGCGCCGGACTGCGGCACAAGGCGGCGCAGCGAAAACGGCGACTCGGGATTCAGCGTGTAGTCGCAGGGGTAGGTGTACAGCGTTATCCCCTGCGTTCCCAGATAGCGCTCAAAGAAATACTTGCTGCGTGGCATATGCAGCGCACTCGTCACCAGCAGCACGCGCTCATAGCCAAGCTCCCTGCACAGCGCTGCCGTGTAGCCGGCGTTCTCCTGCGTCGTGCGTGCCTGCGGCTCGACGATGATCTGCGCGTCAGGCAGGCCCAGGTCACGCAAAATCCGCGCACTGATCAACGCCTCGCTCGCGCCATCGGCAAAAACCTGGCCGCCCGTGATCAGCACAGGCAGGCCGTGCTGCTTCGCCAGCCGTGCGGCGGTCAAAAGGCGTGTCGCGCCATAGGCACCAAGGCCGCCCTGCTGCGCCCCGTCCGGAACGCCGCCGACAGAGCCGCCGCCCAGCACCACGATGAGCTGCGCCTGCGAGGGCTGCTGCTGCGGATAGGCGTGCTCCAGCGGCAGGGCCAAAAGACGCGCTCCGAGCGTAGTGGAGCACAGGTAGACGAGCAGCGTCAGCGCGAGCGCCAGATAGCGGACGCGGCCTGCCCTGCGCTTGAAGAGCAGGCAGGTCAGCAGAGCTGCCAGGAGGATGAAGAGGCCTGGGGGGAGCAGCCAGGCGGCGATGAATTTTAGGATGTAGATCATGTTCGTTTATGCGCTCTGCTTCTCCGCCAGCGCACGTACCTCTTCCAGCGAAAGCTTAGTTGTACGCACAATAAAATCTTCACTCATCCCCTCTGCAAGCAAGTTCTTCGCAAATTCAACATTGCTCTGATGAGCTGCCTTTTCAGCTGCCTTTTCAGCCCTATTCTCTGCGTAAGCTTCAATAATATCCGTCATATCAATCTCGCCCTCCTTCGTACTCTTAAAATAATTCACTGTATCTGCCAGCTCTTTATAATACATCTTCGCAGGATTACTGCAATTAAAATCCTGCATCAGCCTGCCGAGCGGTGTATCATCCTGACAAGCAGCATTCACATAAACGATATGCGAGCCATCGCCAAAAGCCTTACCAGTTTCATCAACACTCCGCTGAATATGATAAAGCGGTCTGCCATTTTTCAGCACATCAGTTTCTGTAATAAAAATCACGTAAGCATCTGGCAAAGTCTCGTACTTTTTGCCTTTATCAAGAAAGTGCATATCCAGCGCACCACAATAAAAACGCGCTCTTTGCACAGAAGCGCCCTCGTCGCTTCGCTGAATCTCTACATTAAATTGCGTACCATTCTCGTCCTCAGCCAGAATATCCAGCTGCGCGGAATGGCCGTAAAGATTTTGCAGCCACTGCTGTACACTTACCTTGCGTACTTTAATTTTATCATTTTTAAGAATAACGCGCAACATTCGCTGCGTTGCGGGGATATTGCCGTCAAAAACCTTATTCATAAAGCGGTTATTCATTAACGTGATATCATCGACAACCTGCCTGAAGGTTTGATAACGCTCCATTACATTTTGCATATCTCGACCTACCTTTTTATAATTTTCAGACTAGTCTATGTGATTAGTATAGCAGAGAAGTAGTCGGAAGTCAATATATTTTCTGATAATTATGCTATGATATTCAGCACACCGAGCTGCCAAAGCAAAAAAAGACCTGCAGCCTTACTTACGTAAAGCTACAGATCTTTAGCTTTTACTCAAAATTACGCACTCTGCTTCTCCGCCAGCGCACGCACCTCTTCTAAAAAGCTAACACTGAATACTTACCCTACATATTTTAATTCTATCATCTTTAAGAATAGCACGCAACAATCTCTGTTTACAATTCCCCAATGTCTGCTTTGCTGATATCTAAACTTATTCGCAGTTTATGATACCCCTCTGTCAGCTTCGCTGACATCTCCCCTGACGCAAAGACCCGGTTTTTACAAGCTGCGCAGTAAAAACTGCTGGTCGTGCTAACATCGCTTGCGATGGATAGGGGCGACTAATCCGCAGAATCCCCGTCACGGTAGTACGTCGAATAAGCTCTCCCTGTTCACGGATTTTCCATAGTAGCTGGATTGACTTATGGTATTCTTATATTTGGGTTTTTGCACCCAAAATACACATAGAAAGTCGTGGCGCGAAACTATGGCAAAAAAAGAAGCAAATTTCGATTTATACATACATGATTTATTGGTTGAAGCTGGCATTCAGGCAGACACACAGGGCAGTAATATTGTTCCTATCAATGAAGCACTGAAAACAGCGTCAAAGCACCAGACAGGCAAGGCGGGGTTTCCAGAATACACGGCGGTGGTAGGTGATTTTGTCCTTGTCATGGAAGATAAGGCAGACCGTGCAAACCTCTGCTTAAAAGAAGCAGACGGCACTATTTCTATGACTGTGCAGGCAACAACAGAGTATGCCGTAAACGGTGCTTTACACTATGCACAGCACATCTTGCAGAAAACCACTTACAAAAAAGTTTTTGCGTTTGGCAATGCCGGTGATAGCAAGCACCACACTTTACAGCCGCTTTTTGTAGATAAGAACGGTTATAAGTGGCTGCCGGAAGTTCAGACATTTGAAAACTTTTCAGCGGCGCATATTGTGGAATATTACAAGCGGCTTGTACTTGAAGAAACGCCGCCGGAAGATATTGAACTTGCTGATATTCTGAAAAAGGCAAAGGAACTGCACGAATATCTGCGGAATTACGGCGGGCTTGGAGAAGATGAAAAGCCACTTGTCGTATCTGCAATTCTTCTTGCTTTGCGTGAAAAAGAATACGGCTTTAATCTGAATCAGTTGACAGGTGACACACTGGAAAGCAACACGGACGGTGCTATTCTGTACCAATATCTTGAAAAGAATCTGCAACGCGCAAAAGTTGCCCCGGAAGTTAAAAAACAGCGTGTGCTGAATCAGTTCACACTGATAAAGGACAGACCGCAGTTAAACACAAAGCGTCAGGATTTGGGCGATAAAACACCTCTGAAATATTTTGCGGAGTATATCAACGATAACATTTTTCAGGCGATTGTATCAAATGGGCGTGAAGATTATCTGGGGCGTTTTTACGGTGAATTTGTTTCTTATTCAGGCGGTGACGGGCAGGCTTTGGGTGTTGTGCTTACGCCCCGTCATATTACGGAATTGTTCTGCGAATTGGTGGATTTGAAACCTACCGATGTTATATTTGACCCATGCTGCGGCACGGGCGGTTTTTTAATTTCGGGAATGCACAAAATGCTGCGTGCTGCAAAGAATGATACAGAACGCAAGCACATTAAACAGCAGCAAATTCACGGAATTGAAATTCGTGACGATATGTTTTCTATCGCTACAACAAATATGATTCTGCGTGGTGACGGTCAAAGCAATCTGATTTGTGAAGATTTTCTGGCACAAGACCCCGGCGAATTGCAGCTAAAGGGCGGCGGCATTACAGTAGGTTTTATGAATCCGCCGTATTCACAGGCAAAAGGCAAGGACACTGCGAACCTTTCAGAACTGTGTTTTATCCGTCATTTGCTCAATTCAATCACAACAGGCGGGCGTGCCGCTGTGATTGTCCCAGTGTCCGCTATGATTGGAAAGACAAAAGAAGATAAAGCGGTCAAGCAGGACATTTTGAAAAAGCACACCTTAGAAGGCGTTATCAGTCTGAAC
>URVO01000115.1 GCA_900551335.1 uncultured Phascolarctobacterium sp. | reverse complement strand
ATAAGCTGCGGGATTGAATTTCGTTGGCGGAGACGGTGGGATTCGAACCCACGTGCCGAGCAAACGGCAAACTGATTTCGAGTCAGCCGCGTTATGACCACTTCGCTACGTCTCCAATAAATTATATAACAGTATTATTATATCGAAAAAACACTTCTCTGGCAAGACTAATCTTGCAGATTTTGTTTACGCTGCTTATTTTCTCTGCGCCGACGCTGGAAAAACTCCTTCATGACCTGCGCACACTCCTCCTCGCACACGCCGCTGACAACCTCGGCGCAGTGATTGAGGTTCGGATTAGTGATGATATTAAAGATAGACTCCGCACCGCCGGCCTTCACATCAGGACAGCCATAGACAACGCGGTCTACGCGTCCGTTGACAATCGCACCGCTGCACATAGGGCAGGGCTCGACCGTAACATAAAGGGCGCAGCCGCTCAAACGCCAGCGCGCTAATTTTGCGCAGGCCTCACGGATAACGATGACCTCGGCATGCGCGGTCGCATCATGCCAGCTCTCGCGCATATTGTGCGCCGCGGCGATAACCTCGCCTGTCGCCATCTCGACAAGCACAGCGCCGATAGGAATCTCGCCCAGCTCTGCCGCCTTGCGTGCCTCCGCCAGCGCCAGCTGCATATATTTTTTATCGTCCATCATGCTTCCTCCGCTGCCTCCATGAGCGCCTCCCATTTTTCCATCAGCTCGGCAATCTTGGCCTCATAAGCATCATGCTCGGCAGCCATCGCCGCACTGTGCTCCGGGTCGGCGTGATTAGCAGGGTCAGCCATCTGCTTCTCCAGCAGTCCCATCATCGCCTCCTGCTCACGGATAGAAAGCTCCACCTTCGGCAGCAGCCTTGCTGCCTCCTCCGGACTATAGCGGCGCTTTTTGTCGTCATGCTTTTTCTCGCCTGCCGTCTCGCCGCCGGCACTCTGCTGCTTCTTCGCCTGTGCCTGCGCATAGGCAGCAGCCTTCTCCGCCTCAGCCTGCGCTTCAGCAAGCGCCTGCGCCTTTTTGCGCTTCTCCTCCAGATAAAAGTCGTAATTGCCCTTATAGTCCTTGACCTCAAAGTCTTCAATCTCCCAAATACGGTCAGCAACCTCATTGACAAAGTAACGGTCATGGCTGACTACGAGTACCGTGCCGTCGAAGGCCTCCAGCGCCGCCTCCACCGTCTCGCGTGCCATAATATCCAGATGGTTCGTCGGTTCGTCGAGCACCAGACAGTTCGCGCCGTCCAGCACCAGCTTCAGCAGCACCAAGCGTGCCTTCTGGCCGCCGCTGAGCTCGCCAATCTTCTTAAACACATCGTCACCGTGGAACAGCATGCCGCCCAGCATCGAGCGCGTATGCTCCTCCGTAAAGCCATACTCGATAACAAAATTCTCCAGCAGCGTCTGATTCACATCAAGACGCTCATAGCTCTGGCTGAAATAACCAATCTGCACGCGGTTGCCAATCTTCGCCTTGCCCTTGAGCGGAGGAATCTCGCCCAAGATAGTGCGCAAAAGCGTCGTCTTGCCTGTACCGTTCGCGCCTAAGAGCGCTGCCTTCTCGCCACGGCGCAGCGTGAGGTTGATGCCCTTCGCCAGCACTTTCTCGCCATAGCCGATGGTCAAATCCTCCATAATCAGCACGCGCTCTGCACATTCGGCAGCAGGCGGCAGGCGCAGCGAGAACTCCTCATGCTGCACAGGCACATCCATGCGCTCCATGCGGTCGAGCTGCGACTGACGGCCACGCGCCATCTTGCTCTTGATGCCTGCCTTAAAGCGGCGGATATAAGCCTCGGTACGCGCGATATAATCCTGCTGCGCATTATAGGCAGCCTCGAGCGTCGCCGTCTGAATCGCCTTCTGCTCCAGATAGCGGCTGTAGTTGCCCTTGAAGGACTGCAGCTTGCCGCCCTCCATCTCCAGAATACGCACAGCGACATTATCGAGAAAGGCACGGTCATGGCTGACTACTAAAAGACCGCCCTTGAACTCCTGCAGATACTTCTCCAGCCATTCTGTCATCACGATATCCAGATGGTTCGTCGGTTCGTCCAGAATCATAAAGTCAGGGTTACGCACCAGCGCCGCCGCCAGCATCAGACGTGTTTTCTGTCCACCGCTCAGCGTCGCCGCATTCTCCTGCCACCAGCTCTCGGTATAACCAAGGCCGATGAGCACACGCTTGATGCGGTTCTCAAAATTATAGCCGTCAATAAATTCATAGCGCTTCAGCACGCGGCCATACTCCTCAAGGCACGCATCCAGCGCCTCGCCTGTCAGCTTGGCAGACTCTGCCTCCAGCTCTGCCAGCTTCGCCCGCAGGCTGGTAATCTCCGGGCAGGCCTCCAGCATAAACTGCCAGATAGTGCCGTGAATCTCCGTAAAGCCCTGCTGTACATAGCCCACGCTGATGCCGGGTTCGAACTTGATAGAGCCGCTGTCAATCCATTCCGGGTTCAGCAGACAGCGCAGCATCGTCGTCTTGCCGCTGCCGTTGACGCCGACCAGACCGACGTGATCGCCCTGCTCAATCATAAAGCTTACATCTTTAAAAATTTCGTGAATGCCAAAGGCCTTGGCAATTTTATCTACTACTAACTGCATAATGCACTCCTAAAACATAAATCTATTCTAAAATTATATTGTAGCAAAAATTGCTCCATAATGCAAAATACATTTTTTGCATAGAAAAAGAGCAGCACATTGCTGTACTGCTCCGTATCATCCTTATAAGCGTTTCGCCTTCCAATCGTGCAAAAGCTCTTCAAAGGTCTCCCACTGCTGCGGCAAAATCTCCAGCGCTGCATCAGCCTTCGCCTGCTCCCAGCCGGTGAACATGGCGCTTTCATAGCGCAGCTCGCTGATTTTGGGGTACTTCGCCACAAGCGCTTCAATAAGCTTGTTATTGATATAATTATCATGCAACAGTCCCAGCATATCCTGCATATATTTCAGGCTGCGCAAAAGCTTCGGCTCTGCCCCCACCTCGGGAATGCTCTGCAGCGCATAGCGGAAGCGCTTCAGCTTGATGCGGATGCGGTGCATCTGCTCCATATCGTGCAGGTCAGGATATTTTTCGGGCAGCGCGATAATTTTGTTATACCAGCTGCCAAAGCGCTGCTGCAAAAATTTCTCCAGCGTCTGCTCGCTGCTCTCCGTCAGCTCGGCGCTGTAAAGCCACAGCAAAAGCTTTGCCAGCTCCAGCGTCTGCTTGTTGAGCTTCTGCCCCTTGAGCGCCTTGCTTGCAGCGCTCACGCGGCGCTTCTGCAAAATAGCTGTCAGCTGCTCCGCAGCCTGCTCTCCCTGCGCATCACGCAGCTTCGCGCAGGTCATGAGCAGCACATCGCACTCGCGTACATCGCCCAAAAGGTTCGTGCGCTCCTTGAGCACGCGCTGCCACTCCGTCGCCTCCTGCTCCGGCAGCAGCGGCTTGCAGAAGGTCAAAAGCGAACGCAGACGGCGCAGCTTTACGCGCAGCTGACGCATGAGCGGCCTCTCTGCGCCCTTCGCCAGCACCTCTGCCCACAGCTTATTCACGTAATACACCTGCCACGGCAGATGGCAATACAGCAGGCTTTGCGCCTCCTCCTCATCGTAGGCGGCCAGCTCCTTCTGGTCAAAGCAGCCGCGCAGCTGGTCAATGCGCAGCGACAGCGACGGCTCCTCCAGCACAAACTTTAGGCGCGACGACAAAAAGCGCTGCACAAGACGCTCTGCCTCGGCCACAGCCTCCGGCACCCTGGCATCGAACTCCAGCGTAATATCCGCTACCGGCAGCAGCTTATCGCACACAAGCAGCACGCCCCAGGCACACTGCACGCGTAAATACGGCGCAGCCGCCTGGCTGAAGCGAGCCACGCGACATTTATACATATCATTATCTTTAAAAAATTTTTCTTTAGTCTTATATTTTACGGTCGCACCCGGCAGCAGTCTTTTGACAAGATTCAAAAGCTGCGCCTGATGCTTAACTTCCAGACCGTGCAGACACAGCTTTTGTTTCATCAAACTCACCCTTCTGACCTTCTATTTTGTTCTAACCTCCGCAGGCATTGCCCTGCCCTCCAGCGCTGCCACGATGTTCTCCACCGTCAGCATCGCCATCGCATCACGCGTTTCCGCCGTCGCGCTTGCCATATGCGGCGTCACCGTCACGTTCGGCAGCGTCAGCAGCTTATGCTCGCCCGGCAGCGGCTCCGGGTCGATAACGTCCATCGCTGCATAAGCCAGTCTGCCGCTCTTGAGCGCTTCATACATCGCCTCAGTATCAACAACAGCACCGCGGCTGATATTAATCAGGCACGCCCCCGGCTTCATCTGCGCAAAGGCTGCCGCATTCAGCAGGTGCTTCGTCGACGGATTCAGATTCACAGCCAGCATGACAAAATCTGCCTGCGCCAGCAGCTCCTCCTGGCTCACATAGCGCACCTGACGCTTCTCGTCGTCCTCGCGCCGGCGGCGGTTATGATAAATAACCTTCATCTTGCTCGCCTGCGCACGTATGGCAATCTCGCTGCCAATGTCGCCCATGCCGATAACGCCCAGCGTTTTGCCCGCCAAATCACTCGTCAGCCCAAACGGCTTACGCTGTCCCCACAGGCCAGCCTTGACATGAGCGTCACCCTGCGTAATGCGTCGCGCACTATCGAGCAGCAGACCGTAGGCCAAATCTGCCACAGCATCGACAAGCACGCCCGGCGTATTGCCCAGCAGCACGTTTCTCTCTGCCATTGCCGCCAAATCTACATTATCATAGCCGACCATTGCCTGCGCCACAACCTTAAGCTTCGGCGCCTTTGCCAAAAGCTCCTGC
>URVO01000114.1 GCA_900551335.1 uncultured Phascolarctobacterium sp. | reverse complement strand
ATTTCTCATCCCGTATTTTTTCTTTCGATAAGATTTTACTACAAAATATCGCGATTGGCTAGTAAAAAATGCACTAAAATAGGCGATTTTACAAAAAAAATTAATTTTCCTCGATTTTCCACCGTTTTGCATCATTTTCAAGCGTTCTCCTCTGCTCTTTGTGCTATGAGTACGTTTTTTTGTCCCGTACTACAAAACGCAAAAGCAGCGCCTCCGCCCGCCCCAGCGCGAGCAGAAGCACTGCCCAAAAAAGGAGATACGTTCTAATGTCCAACAGCCTTACAGATGATTGAAAAGCTCCCAGAAATTCATGCAGAGATAACCTAGCGCACTGACCAGCAGCATACATAGCACAGAAAGCTTCACGCCGTTATGCATGAGGTCGTCAGGATTCAGGCCATAGGTCACGCCCACAGCACGCGTGCTGACCGGCAGAATAAAGGCGCAGTTGACAGCGACGATGGACGTAAGAATATAGGGAATAGGATTTAACCCTAGCTGCTGCGCAATGCTCTGCACTACAGGAATAGCAATTGAAGCCGCAGCCGTATTGCTGCTAATTTCCGTCAGGAAGGTCGCAAACAGCGTCAGGCTGAACATCGTCTCCACGCCGCCGCTGAGCGGCAAAAGCGTAATAACCTTGGCAATCTGCGTCGCTGCACCAGTCTTGGTAATCAGCTGGCCCAGCGCCAGACCGCCGGAGAACAAAAAAATCATGCCCCACATAATGCCCTTCTCCGCCTCACGCCAGGTCAGCAGCAGCTGCCCTGTCTCATTACGCAGCATAAAGGTCAGCATACCAAAGGTAAAAAAGACATAGGCAGGCTTCATGAGCGGCAGATAAGCAACGTACAGCGGACGAACAAACGCCAGCACCGTCGCCAAAATAAACAGCCACAGCCCCAGCCTTTCGCCTCGGCTCATCGGCCCCAGCTTGGCGTAGGCCGCACGGAAATATTCCTTGCCGCCGTCCAGCCTTTTAAGCGGCAGCGGCAGGCGTAAAAGATATGCCAAAATCAGCAGCATGATGATGAACAGCAGCGGCAAAAAGCGGATAATCCAGTCCACATACATAAACTCATGCCCTGTAAGCTTCTCCAGATAGCTGATAGCCACCAGATTCGAGCTGCTGCCAAGCGGCGAGCCGAAGCCGCCGAAGCCTGCGCCCCAGACTATCGCCAAAAGAATCGGCGTCGCCACAGGATTATCCGTAATCTGGCTCTGCCCCAGAAAGCGCAGCATGCTCACAGCCACAGGCAGCAGAATCATTACCACCACAACGTTCGGCAAAAAAATCGACAGCAGCGTGGAAGCCACCAGCCAGACGCAAATCTGCTCGCGCATAGACGTGCCCAGACCGCACAGGCTTTTAATTGCCAGACGCTTGTCGAGATGCGTCTTTTCCCACACGAGGCTGATTAAATCGCTGCCCACGAGCAGCACTACAATTTCCGAAAAATATTTGCTGATAATGCCCTCCATCGCCACCATGCCGAAAATCGCGTTCAGCGGAATCGGCAGCAGCGACGTAACGGCGATATTTACCGGTCGCATCACCCACCACAGGCCCATCCAGAAAATCGTGGCAATGGCAGCGGCCTGCTTCAAGCCGATAACAGGCGTCAGCGCCGCCAGCACCGCCAGAAAAACCAGCGGCCCGGCCAAGGTATTCAATGATCTGCGTTTTTTCATCCTAACAACTTCCTCTCCCTAGCATTTTGCTATTTACTTAATTATAGTCGCACTATATAATTAAGTAAAATACTTTAATTCGATTTATATAATCACTTTTTTCTATATTTCTAAGGAGTCATTGCTATGGATTTCGCTTTCTACCGCAACTTTATCACCGTTGTCGAAACAGGCAGCATCAGCACCGCTGCCCAAAAGCTGGATATCGTCCAGCCTGCGCTCAGCGCTCAGATTAAAACGCTCGAAAAGGCCTACGGCGTACAGCTTCTGAAAATGCACCGCGGCAAGCGCCATATCGAGCTGACAGAGGCAGGCGAGGCCTTTCTGCAGCAGGCGCGTAATCTCTGCGCCGCGGAGGACAAGCTGACGCTCACGATGCAGGCCTTCAGCCAGCGTACCGTCGGCACGCTACGCTTCGGCGTCTCGCATGTACGCACCGACTACTTTCTGCGCCAGTATCTCATCCCCTTCGCCAAAACATATCCAGAGATAAGCTATCAGTTTCTTGACGCTACAGTTGAGCAGCAGCAGGAGCAGCTGAAAGAAGGGAATATCGACTTCGCTTTCGCCAACGCGCCGCTGCCTGCCTCCCACAGCTTCGCTGCTATCAAAGGCCAGAGGGAAAGCTTTTACGTCGTTTATAAAAACGATTTTCCTGTACCGTGGAAGGCAGACGAAGCGTGTAGCAGCTTCAAGCTCAGCGCTCTAAGCGGCCTGCCGCTCTGCTGCAACTACGGCACCTTTCCCCTGCTGCGCAAGGCCTGCGAGGATTATTCCTTCAAGCCCAACATCACCTTTATTGCCTCCACCGCCGAAAGTGCGCTCACCTTCGCCCAAAGCGGCCTGGGCCTCGCCGTCATCGCCGCCCTGCGCAGCGACACTATTCCGCCTGACATGTTTCGTCTGGAGCTTGAACACCCTGACCTGCACTTCGAGCAGACGCTCTACTGGAGCAAAGAGCGCAGACTCACACCGGCAGCAGAGCTGTTCCTCGATTATTTCCAAAGTCATAGAGATTAAAGCATGAAAAAACGCCCGCGTTCAGCAGAACGCGAGCGTTAATTTTTTACTCAGCCTTATTTTCTTCTACAGAAGCGTCAGCAGGAGCAGCCTCCTCCGTCGCTACGGACTGCTGCACTAAATACAGCTTTTCCTCAGCAGAAAGAATATGACCATATTTAACCAGCTGGTTGATTTCTTCCTCATCCAGGGTTTCTTTTTCCATCAGCGCCTCGGCAATCACATGCAGCTTGTCGATATTCTCGGAAAGCAGCTGCTCAGTAGCAGCGTAAGCATCCTCCATGAAGGAGCGTACTTCCTTATCAATCTCGGCTGCAACCTCTTCACTGTAATCCTTGTCACGCGCAATGTCGCGGCCCAGGAATACCTGGTCCTGACGATGACCAAAGGTCACAGGACCAATGTTGTCGCTCATGCCATATTCGCAGATCATCTGGCGGGCAAGCTGAGTTGCACGCTGCAGATCGTTGCTGGCACCGCTGGAAATTTCCTTCAGCACAATAGCCTCAGCCACACGACCGCCCAGCAGCACCTTCAGCTCGTCGAGCATCTCGCTGCGGGTTGCATAGTACTTATCCTCCTTCGGCAGGCTCAGTGTATAACCACCGGCACGGCCGCGCGGAATAATCGTAACCTTATGCACAGGGTCAGTGTGCTCCAGGAGCATACCAACGATAGTATGACCGCCTTCATGGTAAGCAGTCAGGCGTTTTTCCTTATCACTGATGACACGGCTCTTACGCTCCGGTCCCATGATAACACGCTCGGCAGCCTCTTCCATCTCCGGCATATTGATAACCTTTTTGTCCTTACGGGCAGTCAGAAGCGCAGCCTCGTTCACGAGGTTGGACAAATCTGCACCGGTAAAGCCAGGGGTACGCTGTGCGATAACGTCCAGGTTAACGTCGTCGCCAATCGGTTTGCCCTTAATGTGTACGCCGAGGATTGCAGTACGGCCCTTGATATCAGGGCGGTCAACAACAATCTGGCGGTCGAAGCGGCCAGGACGCAGCAGTGCCGGGTCCAGAATATCCGGACGGTTGGTCGCTGCAATCATGATGATGCCTTCGTTAGCACTGAAGCCATCCATCTCCACGAGCATCTGGTTCAAGGTCTGCTCGCGTTCATCATGACCTCCGCCAAGACCGGCGCCACGCTGACGGCCTACGGCATCAATCTCGTCGATGAAAACGATGCACGGTGCGTTCTTTTTCGCCTGGTCAAACAGGTCACGCACACGGGATGCACCAACGCCGACGAACATTTCCACGAAGTCAGAGCCGGAAATGCTGAAGAAGGGCACGCCTGCTTCACCGGCAACAGCCTTCGCCAGCAAGGTCTTGCCGGTACCCGGAGGGCCGTAGAGTAATACGCCCTTAGGAATCTTGGCACCCAGCTCGTTATATTTTTGCGGATGCTTGAGGAATTCAACAACCTCCTCCAGCTCCTGCTTAGCCTCTTCTACTCCGGCAACGTCCTTAAACTTCACCTGAAGCTTTTCCTCGTCATAACGACGAGCACGGCTCTTGCCAAAGTTCATCACCTTGCCGCCACCGGCTCCGCCCTGATTCATGAACATGAACCACAGGCCGACGATGATCAGCATCGGTAAGAGGGAGCTTAAAATGCTCATCCACCATGGCGGCTGCGGCGGCAGCTCTGCCTTAATATCTACATTTTTGCTTTCCAGCTTTTCTACCAGCTTGCTGTCATTCGGCGCAACGGTAGAGAAATCCTTGCCATCCTTTAATTTACCGCTGATAACATTGTCAACGATCGTCACCTGCTTGATTTCGTCCTGCTGTACATGCTGCAAGAAGCTACTGTAGCTTATCTCAGACGGTTTGGCATTCTTTTCGCCGTAAAAATCAAACATCCAGATCATTACTATGATAATCAGCAGATAAAAAAGTACGTTCTTAAAAAATTTATTCAAGCACGTAGCCTCCTTCCACTTTGCTCATAATATTTAATTATATTATAGATACGGGAAACTAGCAACTGTTTTATTTATTCCAATTTGTTCGCGAAGCTGTATCCGTCATGACTTATATGCCACTACAGAATATTACTTGCGAGCGTAAACAGACGGCTTCAGCACGCCGAT
>URVO01000113.1 GCA_900551335.1 uncultured Phascolarctobacterium sp. | reverse complement strand
GCTGTGCGAGGAAAAGGTGGCGTTCGTAACCTTGGGCGCAGGCAATCCTGTGCCGCATATTGCGACCTTCCATGCAGCAGGCATCAAGGTTATTCCTGTTGTACCGAGCGTGAAGCTGGCCAAACGCATTGAGGCTGCCGGTGCTGATGCGATGGTTGTCGAAGGCATGGAGGCCGGCGGTCACATTGGCAAGCAGACGACGATGGCGCTGATGGAGAACGTGCTGCCTGCTGTGCAGAGCATTCCGGTGCTTGTTGCCGGCGGTATCAGCGATGGCCGTGCGCTGGCTGCAGCGCTGCTGATGGGCGCAGAGGGCGTGCAGATGGGCAGCCGCTTCCTGCTGACTACGGAATGTCCGGCTCATCCTGCTGCAAAAGAGGCGATTGTCAAAGCAACCGATACGGACAGCGTGGCTACCGGCTATAGCCGTAACCTTGGCGTGCGCTGCCTGGCGAATGCGTTTACCGACGCTTATACTGCAAAGGAAATCGCTGGTGCGCCGAAGGAAGAGCTCATGCAGATGGGCACAGGCACCAACCGCAAGGGCATTCTGGAGGGCGACACTGTGAACGGTACCGTTATGTGTGGTCAGAGCCTGAATGTGCTGAACGATGTTTTGCCTTGCAAGGACGTTATGGAACGCATTATTGCGGAGGCAAAGGCTGCGATTGCACGCGTGCAGCAGTTTGCCTAAAAATAGAAGATAAGCAAGCTTGACGCTCTGCGTATTACCTAGGTAGTACGCAGGGCGTTTTTTGCGTTTTGTGTTAAAAATAAGGCAGAAAATAGTTTACGCTCCAAGCTGTTTATGGTACAATATTTGCAGTATCGAATTTAGAAAATTTTGATGTGAGGTAGGCTATGAAAAAAGAGCTTATTATAAATAAGCTGCCGACAGATTTCTGTCATGCCTCGACGCTTGCTGCTGTAGGCGGTGTGCAGGGGATAGAAACCCTGGCGTGCTGGTTCGGCGGCAGTCATGAGGGCGCAGATGATGTAGGCATATATTTGAGCGCGTGCCGCCAAGGTCAATGGTCTGAGCCGGAGCTTGTCGTGAGCACGCAGGAGCCGTGCTGGAATCCTGTGCTGTATCTGCATGGCGCAGAGGCAGCAGGGCAGCGTGTGAGCCTCTTTTATAAGCAGGGCAGGGCGATTGCTGATTGGCGTACCTATGTTATTACCTTGACGTTAAGGCAGGGCGAGGTGCTTCGCTCGGAGCCGCACGAGCTGGTTGACGGCGACGTGAGCGGTGGGCGCGGACCTGTGCGCAACAAGCTGCTGCGGTTGCGTGATGGCCGTCTTTTGGCGGGCGGCAGCGTGGAGCGCGGCATCTGGACAGCCTTTGCAGATATCAGTGATGACGACGGCCGCACGTGGCAGAAGTCGACGACGATTGCTATTGAAGGTCTGACATATAACGCAGGCGAAAAGACAGCGGAAAGCACGATTGAGGTCAGCCAGCAGTCCTTTTTCGGACGTGGCGTGATTCAGCCGAGCCTGTGGCAGAGCGCGGACGGCAGCGTGCATATGCTGCTCAGAAGCAGTGAGGGCTACGTCTATCGCAGTGATTCGCAGGATAACGGCGCCAGCTGGTGCGCGGCATATCCGACGCAGATTCCGAATAATAATAGCGGACTTGATTTAGTGCAGGATGCAGCAGGCAGACTGTTTCTCGTCTGCAATCCTGTGGAGGCTAACTGGGGCCAGCGTTCTCCCCTGAGTCTGTTTGTATCTCAGGACGATGGCGCAAGCTGGCAGCGTGTGCTTGATCTGGAAAGCGGCGAGGGAGAATATTCCTATCCGGCGATTATCTGCCATGATAACAGGCTGGAAATATCCTATACCTATAATCGCCAGAATATCGCGCATGTAATATGCGACATTAATGAGTTAGATCTTTTTATAAAATAAATCATAAGGAGATGTTGTGAAATGAAAAAAATCTTAGTAGTATTGATGGCTATGCTGACCATGGCTATCATGGTCGCTGGCTGCGGCGGCGACAGCAAAAAGGCTGCTTACCCTGCTGACGGAGATATTTCCGTTATCATTCCGAAGGCACCGGGCGGCGGCACGGATACTTCTGCCAGAGGCCTGATTCAGTTCATGGAAAAAGAGCTCAAGGGCAGCAAGTTTGTTCCCGTAAACAAGCCTGATGGCGGCGGTGTTACCGGTATGGTTGAGCTGGCTAATGCTAAACCGGACGGCCATACTCTGGGCATGGTAACTGTTGAGCTGGCTATGTTCCCGCATCAGGGCAAATGCAAAAATACCTATAAGGATTATGCAGCTATCTGCGCTCCGATTGCTGCTCCTGCAGCTTTGATTGTTGCGAAAGACGCTCCGTATAACAGTGTTGATGAATTCGTTGCTTTCGCTAAGGCTAACCCCGGCAAGGTAAAAATGGGCAACTCCGGTATCGGTGCTATCTGGCATATTGCTGCTCTGTCCTTTGAGGAGGAGTTTGGCGTACAATTCAAGCATGTTCCGTATCCGAAAGGATCTGCTGATATTGCTGCTGCTCTGGCCGGCAAGCATATCGACGCAACCCTGGCTGATCCGTCTGTATTCAAGAGCCAGGTGGACGCAGGCAACCTGAAGATTCTTGCTGTGATGGCTGACAGCCGCAGCGAAATCTATCCGGCAGTTCCGACCTTCAAGGAGCTTGGTCATAACATGACCGTTCGTGCATGGGCTGCTCTGGTTGCTCCGAAGGATACTCCGAAGGAAAAACTGGACGTTCTGCGCGCTGCTGCTAAAAAGGTATGCGAATCCAAGGAATTCAAGGATTACTTCATGAAGCAGGGCATTGACCCGACCTGCATTATCGGCGAGGATGCTGACAAGATGATGAAGGAAGACCATGAAATGTATGAAAAATTCCTGAAGCTGGCAAAATAATCGGCTTTTTTACCATCTGCTGCTGCTTGTGGGCAGCGGCAGGTGGTATTTTATATTTTGAGCGAAAATTTTCTTGAAAAAAATTTCTAAATGAGCTAAAATCATAGAGGATTTTTCAAAGAAGTGGCGAATTATAACTAGGTACACAATGTGTGGAAAGAATAGGAGGCATAAGATATGCATAGTTACAGCATGGATCTTGGCGGCAGAACTCTTACTATCGAGGCTGGCAAGATTGCAAAACAAGCTAATGGCGCTGTATTAGTACGTTATGGCGATACCGCCGTAGTCGTTGCCGTTACCGGCACCAAAACCCCGCGTGAGGGTGTAGACTTTTTCCCTTTGACTGTTGATTTTGAAGAAAAAATGTACGCCGTAGGTAAAATTCCCGGCGGCTTTATTAAACGTGAAGGTCGTCCGTCTGAGCAGGCTATCCTGACCAGCCGTCTGATTGACCGTCCGATTCGTCCGATGTTCCCAGAAGACTATCACAACGATGTACAAATCGTTGCTACTGCTGTTTCCGTTGATCCTGACAACGCTCCGGATATGCCGGCTATGATCGGTGCATCCTGCGCTCTGTCTATTTCTGATATTCCGTTTGAAGGTCCTATCGCCGGTGTGCGTGTAGGCCTGATTGATGGCGAATTCATCATCAACCCGACTGTTGAGCAGGCAAAAATCAGCCAGCTGAACCTGGCTGTTGCCGGCACTAAGGACGCTATCCTCATGGTTGAGGCTGGCGCTAACGAGGTTTCCGAGGAAACCATGCTGGACGCTATCTGGTTCGGCCATGGCGTAATCAAACAGCTCGTTGAATTCCAAGAAAAAATCGTTGCTGAAATCGGCAAAGAAAAAATGGAAGTTCCGTTCTACGCTCCGCCTGAAGAAATGGTTGCGGAAATCGAAGAATACGGCGCTCAAAAGCTGAAGGATGCGCTGATGGATGCTAACAAGCTGGAGCGCGAAGAAAACGTTGCTAAGGTTAAAGCTGAAATCGCTGAAGTATTCCTGGAGAAATATCCTGATAATGCCAAGGACGTTGCTTACATCACCCAAAAGCTGGTTAAGAAAATCGTTCGCCGCACTATCTCTGTAGATAAGATTCGTCCTGACGGCCGTCAATTAGACGAGGTTCGTCCGGTAAGCTGCGAGGTTGGCCTGCTGGCTCGTCCGCATGGCAGCTCTCTGTTCACCCGTGGTCAGACTCAGATCCTGAACGTTTTGGCTTTGGCTCCGCTGCGTGAAGCACAAATCCTTGATGGCCTTGGCGCTGAGGAAACTAAACGCTATATCCATCACTACAACTTCCCGCCGTACAGCGTTGGTGAAACCAAACCGCTGCGCAGCCCCGGTCGTCGTGAAATCGGTCATGGTGCTCTGGCTGAGCGCGCTCTGCGTCCGGTTATTCCTTCTGAAGAGGATTTCCCGTATGCAATCCGTCTGGTATCCGAGGTTCTGGAATCCAATGGTTCTTCCTCCATGGGTTCCGTTTGCGCAAGCACTCTGTCCCTGATGGATGCAGGCGTACCTATCAAGGCTCCTGTTGCAGGCGTTGCTATGGGCCTGGTTAAGGATGGCGAATACTTCACCATTCTGACCGATATCCAAGGTCTGGAGGATGCTCTGGGCGATATGGACTTCAAGGTTGCTGGTACCGACAAGGGCATTACTGCTATCCAAATGGATATCAAGATTGACGGTATCAACAAGGATATCTTCACTCAGGCTTTGGCACAGGCTAAACGTGGCCGCGAATTCATCATGGGCAAAATGATGGAATGCATCAGCGAACCGCGCAAAGAGCTGTCCAAATATGCTCCGAAGATTACTACTATCCATGTAGATCCTGATAAGATTGCTAAGGTTATCGGACCTGGCGGCAAAACCATTAAGAAAATTGTTGACGAAACCGGTGCTAAGATTGATATCGATGATAGCGGCCGCGTATTCATCGCTGCTGT
>URVO01000112.1 GCA_900551335.1 uncultured Phascolarctobacterium sp. | reverse complement strand
ACCGTAGGTATTAAGTGGAGGGAGTATGTCAATAGAGTATCAGTTGAAGCAGTTGATTGCTGTTTTGAAGCAGGAGGGATTATTGTGAAAAATACGATTGAATATAAGGGCTATATTGGTTCAGTTGAGTTTTCTGAGACAGATAAAGTGTTTTTTGGTAAGGTTATGGGTATCAGGACACTGATATCTTATGAAGGAACTACTGCTCAAGAGCTGATAGAAGATTTTCATGGTGCTGTTGATGATTATTTGGAGCTATGCCAAGCAGAGGGAGTTGAACCAGAAAAAGCATACAAGGGCAGCTTCAATGTGCGTCTTTCAGCAGAAATGCATAAGCAGGCTGCTGTATATGCTATAGAGCATGGAATATCTTTGAATAATCTTGTGGAAAAGGCAGTGCAGAGTTTGCTCATGAGGGAGCAGAGCTTAGGTTAAATTTGGCGTTTGGCTGAGAAGATGCTATACTTTACATATAATCTTTCCGGGCAAAATCTTTGATGTGGAATAAGCAGGAGGCACTAATATGCGTTTTTATACAGCGTTAATCAATAAGCAGCCGGAGGTTCTCGTCGGCTTTGAGCAGGGAGGCACGGCCTATCGTCTGCCGCTGCTGGCAAGACTGGCGCCGGAGCTGGCGTTCAGCGACATGAACGCGCTGATTCTTGGCTATAATGATAAGGTGAAGGCAACGCTCGCACGCTTGGCGGCGAATGCGGACACGCTGCAGGGAGCAGCTGTCGCTGTCGACGAGGTGCAGCTTTTGGCGCCCATCGTGCGTCCGCTGCAGGACGTTGTCTGCCTGGGCATCAACTATGACGCTCATGCGCAGGAGGCAGGCCGTTTTTCGGACGAGGCTTTTGGCGGCGAGCGTCCGTATACGATTTATTTTTCTAAGCGCGTGAACCGTGCTACGGCGACGGGCGAGAAGGTGCCTGCCTATGCAGGGCTCGTCGACAGCCTTGATTATGAGGCGGAGCTGGGCGTTGTGCTGGGTAGGGATGCCAAGGGCGTGACGAAGGACGAGGCGCGCGACTATGTTTTTGGCTATACGATTATCAACGACATCAGCGCACGCAATCTGCAGACGCGTCATAAGCAGTGGTATCTGGGCAAGAGCCTGGACGGCTTTACGCCGATGGGCCCGTGCATCGTGACGGCTGACGAGATTGGTGACGAGCAGAGCCTTGATATCAGCAGCAAGGTCAATGGCGAGCTGCGCCAGAGCAGCAATACGCGCTACATGATACAGACTGTTGCCGGAGCGATTGCTGAGCTGTCGCAGGGCATGACGCTGGAGGCAGGCACGATTATCGCGACTGGTACTCCTGCGGGCGTAGGCATGGGCATGACGCCGCCGACCTTCCTCAAGCACGGCGATAAGGTTGTCTGTGAAATCGAGAAGATTGGCAGACTGGAGAACGAAATAGACTAGCTGCTGCGCAAGCCGCTATAGCAAAAATACCGTACTAACTGTACAATACCGTACCAGCCCTTTATTTACAAGGGTTTCGACTGGTACGGTATTTTTGGTTAGTACGGCATTTCTTTTAGGCTGCCTGCTTTTGCGGCTCGTATTGGAGGAAAATCATTCTTTGGTTATTAACCTTGTCGCGGTTAAAGGTGATTCCATACAAGTCCAGCAGCTGCTGCTCGTGGGTTTTGATTTTGCGTGAGAGGGCGGTGTGTGTAATGACAGAATTTAAGCCTAGGGTGTCGATGATGGTTTGCGCTGTGCTCTGCCAGTGTGGATTTTCTGCATTAACGAGGGAGGCAACTGCGGTAATGATGGGGTCAGGCGGAGCCTGCCAGCTTGTGCAAACGCTTTTCTCCAAATTCCACAGGCACTTGGTGCGCGAGAAGCGCAGCGTGAGCACCTGGTCCGGTTGGTCGCGGCCAACAATTTCCAGCAGAGCCTTGTCGTTGATGCGGCTGTCCTTGCGCAGAACCATAGCGCCGTCAGCTGCGCCAAATAAACCATTAGAGCCGGAAATCATCTCAAAGGAATCCTCTGCCTGCTGCTTGCGCGTATGATGGACGACGAGCAGACAGATGTTGTACTTATCGGCAATTTCCTTCAGTTTAACACCGACGTTATAGTCACGGGCATAGTTGATTTTTTCATCATGACTGTTGCGGATTTTTTGCAGGGTATCAATAATAATCAGGCGGACATCAGGATACTTATTGATGAAGTCTGCAAGCTGCTCTTCAAGGCCATTATATAAATCGTTGGCGCTGACAGCCATGTGCAGCTTGTCCGCAACGTCCATATCAAACATACGCACAAGGCGCTGCTGCAGGCGATAGAATTTATCCTCCAGGGCCAGATAAAGGACGCTGCTTTTATGGACAGGCATGTTCCACAGCTCGCGTCCCTGCGCTACATGGTAGGCGAGCTGGGCCATGAGGAAGGATTTGCCTGTTTTAGGCGCGCCTGCAAGGATGTAGAAACCGGGATAGAGAAGGTTCTTGATGACAGGCTCAAGCAGAGGAAAGGACGTATCGTAGAGCTCCGGCATGGAGAGGGTGGTGAAGCCTTTGGCTTTGGCTGGTTTGACGGACGGCTGAAAAATGTTGTTGGTTGTTGGCATAAATTCGCTCCTTTCATGTGTGTGCGCCGGTGCCTTAAAGCAGCAGCGCTGTAGTAAATTTGTCAAAGCAGATGCCTCAAAAAAACTTTAACAAATCGGCTTTAATAATATAATTTAATTATAATAGTCTGACTTTTGCGTGTCGATAGGTAAAATGAGAACTTTTTGTGAATTGTACTTGCTTTTTTTGAGTTTGTTTGCTATACTAAAAATAACATATATGTTTAAGAGAAGGAGTGACGGTTATGGCAGTTGGCAGACGTATACGTTTTTTCCGCCTGAAAAATAATATGAAACAAAAGGAGCTTGGTTTGCTTTTAGGTTTTCCGAAAAATTCAGCTGAGGTGCGTGTCAATCAGTATGAAAGCGAGTATAGAGTACCTAAGCGTGATACCCTGGAGAAGCTGGGCAAAATTTTTGGTGTGGCGCCGGAGGTTTTTATGGTGCCTGATATTGATACCGGCGTGGGCCTGATGCAGACCTTTTTTGCCTTGGAGGATTTTCACGGTGTCAGGGTGACGCAATTTGATGGTAAGCTTGCTTTGGTACTGACAGAAGGAAAGGGCAGTCCGCAAAGCAGCTTTAACAATAGTGTTTTAAAAGAATGGCTGGAGCAGAAGCAGGCCTTGGATGAGGGAAGAATTTCTAAGGAGCAGTATGACAGCTGGCGTTATCATTATACGGAAAAGAAGCTGGAGGAGCATTTGCTGAGAATCCAGCAGGAGCTTTTCCCTGAGGAAAAATAAAAAATATCGTACCAAGCAAAAATACCGTACTAACTCAAAGCCTTATGGCATAAGGGTTAGTACGGTATTGTACGGTAAGTACGGTATTTGGGAGGAGCGAGGGAAAGCTATTTTCCTCGCAGCTTGAGCACGACCATTTCCGGCGCCACCTCCGTGCGCACCGGCGGGCCCCAGAAGCCGTAGCCGTTGCTGGTGATAGCCGTGAGGCCGCCGAATTCTGTGCGGCCATAGTCGAGCTTATACATCATTTTCGTTACGATGCGGTTCGGAAAAAGCTGGCCTGTATGCGTGTGGCCTGCCAGGTACAGGTCATAGCCGGCGTCGGCAGCAGCGTCCATGCGGCGCGGCTGGTGGTCGAGCAGGATGCTGTAATAGCTTTTGTTTGCACCTGCAAGGTTCAGCAGCTGCTTAGCCGTGCGCTCCTGGCTGTAATCGTCGATGCCGGTGATTTTGATGCGGCCGTCGATAACAGTGTCCGCGTTGCGCAGGACGTGGAAGCCTTTTTCCGTGAGCATTTGCTGCCAGCGCAGCGGCTGGTCGAGATAATCGTGGTTGCCGAAGGCCATGTAAACGGGCGCTTTAATCTGCGCGAGGGCAGACAGCGTATCCTCCTCCTCGACGTAGAAAAGGCGCTCGTCGAGCATATCGCCGCTGACAACGACGAAGTCCGGCTTTTCGGCGTTGACGCGTGCGGCCAGACGCTCTGCATAAGCATGGCCGAGGATGCGACCTAGATGCAGGTCGGTGAGAAAGACGATTTTATAATTTGTGCTCTGCGGCAGCTTGGCCGTCACCAGCGCCTCTGTGCGCACCGTCGGGTGGAAGGCACGCCAGCTGCCCCATGTGATGAAGCAGCAGATGAAGGCGAGGCCGATGACGCTGAGCTTGGCTGACGGCAGCGTCCAGCCGCCAAGCCTGCTGAGAAGCCAGCAGAGCAGGTGGAGCAGGGCCAGCAGGATGCTATAGTAGGAGAAGGCAATCCAGAGGCCTTCAAGCCACGCGGTGAGCTTGAGCAGCAGCGTCGGCGTTCCCTGCGGCAGAATGACGCTGACCGCAGCGCCGAGCGCCAGCAGCAGATAAAGCAGCCCGAAGGCCGGCGTGCGGCCCACGGGCAGAGTGTGGCGATAATACAAATAGCCTATGAGGCTCAAAACAAGGTCGACAGTGCCGACGAAAAGCAAGATACGCATATGCTAAGTAAAGCTCCTTTGTATAAGTTTCTAGCCTATATTATACATGCTGGAGTACACTTCAAGTCAAGCAGAAAGGGTATCATTCCGGAATCTCGCCAACGCCCTTTAAGATGATGGACGGACGATAGGAAAATTCCTTGATATTTTCGAGCGTGCTGACACCGCTGAGGACGAGTGCCGTCGTCAGACCGCTCTCCATACCTGCGACGATATCCGTGTCCATGCGGTCGCCAATCATCGCAGCCTCCTCGGAATGCACGTCGAGCAGGCGCAGGCCTGTACGCATCATGAGCGGATTGGGCTTGCCGACGAAATAAGCCTTTTTGCCCGTCGCCAGCTCAATCGGCGCGACCAGCGCACGGCAGGCGGGGATGATGCCGAAGTCAGAGGGGCCGGTGAGGTCGCTGTTGGTAGCGACGAGGCGGGC
>URVO01000111.1 GCA_900551335.1 uncultured Phascolarctobacterium sp. | reverse complement strand
GCTGCTGACTGCGTCAGCCTTGCGGAAGCAGTCGCTGCCTGCAGCAGCAAGCGCTACACCGCCAGCCGCTGCCGTCGTCTGCTCCTGCAGCTTCTGTGCGACGTACCGCGTGAGACCTGGGCGCAGCAGCACGCCGCCTACCTGCGCGTGCTCGCCTTCAACGATACAGGCCGCCATCTGCTCAAGCAGATGAAAAAAACTGCTGCCCTGCCCCTCATAACGAAGCTGGGACGCGGCTGGCAGTACGACACAGGCAAAGCAGCGGCCTGCCATACGCAGCTCGCACTGGAGCTCAAGGCCACCGATGTATGGTCGCTGCTGCAAAAGCGTCCTGAGCTGAACAGACAGGGGAATGATTATTACATGTCGCCTGTCTACGTAAAATAAAAAAATTGCGCAAAAAAGCCGAATGCACCACTGCATCCGGCTCTTTTTATGCAATTATAAATAACACGAGACTGCTTATTCCTCAGTCTCATCCATAACGGCTTCTGCAGGCTGCGGCTTATTTCCGCTCAACACCTTGCGCATCTCCTCGCCGATGTTCTCACGGTTTTCAGCCAGACTGCGCACTGCGCTCTGCAGCGTCTGGTCGATAAATACCAGCATCTCGTCAGCATATTGCAAAGCATCCTGCTTAACCATCAGAGAATATTCATCTGCCTCACGTCTTACCTGCTCAGCATAGGCATCTGCGGCAGCCTTCGTCTCAGACTCATACTGCTCCGTAGAAGCCTTAACCTCTTCGGCCTCAGCATTAGCCTGCTTAACGATTTCCTCCTGCTGCACCTTGGCATCAGCCTCAGCCTGCGCCACATTCAGCAGACGCTCAGCCTCCGCCTTCGCCTCCTGCACAATGCGGTCAGCATCAGCATAAGCCTTGTTAACGATATTCTTCTGCTCCTCCAGCACCTGATTAGCGCTCTTGATTTCACGAGGAATAGCATCCTTCAAATCATCCAGCGCATTCGCAAGGTCGCTTTCGTCAAGCATAATACGCTCCGTAAAAGGAACTCTCTTGGCCTCCGCCATCATGTTATAAACTTCTTCAAACAGCTTTTCGAGTGCTACATTAGTGTTACTACGTTCAATCATGACATCATCTCCACAGGCTTATTCAAATTTGCGGTAAACGTGCTTGCGTACACGCTCCTCAATGCATTCGGGTACCAGATCCGTCAGCTGTCCGCCAAAGGTCGCCAGCTCACGTACCCCGGAAGAGCTGACAAAGGAGTATTTGGCGTTTGTCATAATGAAAACAGTCTCCAGCTGGTTATCAATTTTCTTGAGCAGCAGCGCACGCTGAAACTCATATTCAAAATCCGTAAAGGCACGCAGGCCGCGCACGATAAACGGAGCCTTCTCTCTCTGACAGAACTCATTCAGCAGACCGGAAAAGCTGGTTACACGCACATTGGGAATATGCTTAGTCGCCTCGCGCAGCATCTCCACGCGCTCCTCCATCGAAAACATCGCCTTATCCTTACCGGGATTATGAAAAACGCTGATAATCAGCTCATCAAACATTGCGCTTGCTCTTTCAAAAATATCTATATGACCTTTCGTAACCGGGTCAAAACTTCCTGGACAAACTGCTCTGCGCATAGCCAGACCTCCTAATAATCTTTAAATCTAGACAAAACTAACGCTCAAAACGTAATAATCTATCTATCCTGTATTTTATTCGACACAAATGCCGATATTCCTTTTTATTTTTCAAAAATATTCCATTTAATAAAATCTACTATTGTTTCACCATAGCGCTGCGAACGCACCAGCTCACAGCCGGCAGGCAAAGCGCCCAGCTCATCATGCGCACTGCGCTCCACAACAAGATAGCCGCCGTCCTGCAAAAATGGCCTTCTGCCAAGCAGCTCCACAATCTGCTGCACCCAGCCCTTATTATACGGCGGATCACAAAAGGCAATGTCGAACAGCTCACCGCTCACTGCCAAACGCTCAGCGACAGACGGCGCAATGCCCTTCAAAACAGTGCAGTCCTCATCCGCGCGGCACTTGGCGATATTGCTGCGCACCAGCCGCAGCGACTCCTTGCTCTCGTCGATAAAGGTTACGGCGCTTGCTCCACGGCTCCAGCTCTCCAGACCGAGATTGCCCGTGCCGGCAAATAAATCCAGCACCCTCGCACCGATTATTTTACTGCCTATAATATTAAAAACAGACTCCTTGACTCTGTCCGCAGTCGGACGTACATCGTAAGTCTTTGGCACCGTCAGCTGCAGGCCGCGTGCCTTTCCTGTGATGATTCTCATGTTTTGCTCCTGTACTAGTGTATGTTATAATAAAGTTATGTATTCACTTGTAAGTGAATCGAACAATTAATGTCACTTTTTACCCTAAAGGGCACAGGTGTCCAGGTCGACAAAAAGTAACCAAAAAACGCCCTTAAGTATAGCTGCTCCGCTGGATTCCGGCGACTAGATTCGCAGAATTTTTCACGTCGCGGAAAAGCGCTCGCTTTACTAGCTAAACGCAACACCACCGCTCCAGCGAAAAATTCCACTTTGATCCGTTTCTAGCAAGCTACGAAAACAAAGACGTTCTATTAAGCCCGTCGTCCGTTCCAGTCGTCGCAGCGCCAACGTTAATGTTCAATACGATTATAAATAAGCACTTGAAATTCCCGTTATACACTAAAGGGCACAAGCGAAGTCTTCGTTGCGTGACGATATATAATTGCGAAACACATAAGTAAACATAAAAAGGACTTTCCTCATGCATAAATATCTCAAAATCGCATTATCCAGCGTCCTGCTGCTCGCAGCGGCTCTCGCCACACATCTTGCGCTGCCGTCAAGCACGCCGCTGGCTCTTCCAGCGCCGCCGCCCTCGCGTCAGCATCTGCTGCTGGCACCGCTCGACAGCCGCCCTGTCTGCAGCACAATGGTGCAGAAGCTGGGACAGCTTGCAGGTCTAAATGTAATTTTACCGCCAAAAGCCTTTCTTGACAACTACCAAACGCCGGCAAAGCAAGAAAAACTTTTACAATGGCTCGCCTACTGCGCGCCCTACTACGAGCACAGCATCATCTCCGCTGACCTGCTGCTGCACGGCGGCCTGCTGGCCGCACGCCGCAGCAGCGCCACAGAGCCGCAGGAGGATGCGCTGCTTACCAGCCTGAACAAGCTCCACACTGCGCAGAAAAGCGACGGCTCACAGGCCATCTTCTCTATTATCCCCCGCCTGCTTGTCAGCGACCAGCTGCTACCCGACCGCTGGTATCAATACCAGCTTTGGCGCTATTCGCAGCTTGCCGACATGGTGCGCATCAGCGGCAGCTTCTACCTGACGCAAAAGCTACGCGAAACAGAGGCCAAAATCCCGCCCAAGGTACTAAATAAATATCAGCAGCTCTATAAGCAAAGCGACCGCTTCAACGAAGGCCTGCTGCAGCTTGCGCATAAGAAGCCTGACCTGCAGCTTGTCATCGGCCAGGACGACGCCTCGCCTATCGGTCTGCCGCACGCCAGCGCCAGCAGAATCGCCAGCCGCATAGAAGGGCAAGGGCTGGCAACCGCGCAGCTCACCTACGGCGCAGATGAGCTCGCCACGCTGCTGCTCGTGCGCTATTATCTCGCTAAGCAGGCTTGGCAGCCCAAGGTCTGCTTTATGTACGCTGCTCCCCAAACAGAGCAGAAGACCATGCCCTACACGCCTGCGGCAGTGAGCACCGTCCTGCGCAGCCAGCTCAAGCTCATCGGCGCAGCTGAAGCCGCTGCGCCGGAGGACGCCGACCTAGTCTGCTACATCAACTGCGGCGACGAGGACCTTCGCCCCGGCACCAAGCAAATCGAAGCCGTCCGCGCCCTGCTCAACGCAGGCCGCCCTGTCGCCCTCGTCGACAGCAGCGCCAACTTTGCGCCAGCAGAGCTGCTGCTGCCCAAGCTGCTTCATAGCGGCGTGCCTGTCAACAGGCTCGCTGCCTACGCAGGCTGGAATACCTTCAGCAATTCCTCCGGCACAGCGCTGGCGCAGGGCTTGATTTTTGCCGGTCGCCTGCGCGAGCTGCGCCGCTGCGGCGGCAGCGAAGCGCAGTACGCCTCGCTCTATGCTGATAACCTCAGCTTCACCGCCGAACGCATCCTTGAGGACTATTATTACCAAAAGCTGCTGCATCCGTCGCTGCGCCATGACCTCGAGGTGCAGGGCATTGACCCGACCGACCTCAGCACCGCTGCCAAGCAGCAGACTACAGAGGAAATCCAAAGCAGAATGGCCCTCGACGCCTTTCTGCTACTGCACGAAAATCTGGGACAGACGCCGTTTTACGAGCACAACGGCAGCAAATACTATCTGTGTAACCTCTTCGTCAGCGCCCAGCTTCCCTGGAGCCGCATCTTTGAGGTTGAGCTGACCATCTGGCCGCATATAGGCGTAAGCAAAGCAAAAGAATAGCAAAAGAGCGTATCCACGCAGTCAAAGCTGCAAAGATACGCTCTATTTGCTTATTTAAAGAAGTTCTTCACTTTGTTGAAAAAGCTTTTTTCTTCCGGACTGATATTGTCCTTGCTGATATCACCAAAGCTGCGCAGAGCTTCTTTTTGTTTTTCGTTCAGCTTCGTCGGTACAACAACCTTGATGCGTACAAGCTGGTCGCCACGCAGGCCGCCGCGCAGGCTCGGAATACCCTTGCCCTTCAAGCGCAGTACCTTGCCAGGCTGTGTGCCCTCAGGAATCTTCATCGTAACCTGACCGTCCAGAGTCGGCACCTTGACCTCATCGCCCAGTGTTGCCTGCACAATATTGATAGGTACCTCGCAAAGAACAGTTGTGCCATCGCGTTCGAAGAACTTATGTGGCTTCACGTACAGATATACATAAAGATCACCGCTCTGACCGCCCTTAGCACCGGCCTCGCCCTCGCCGCTTACACGCAGTCTGGAGCCATTATCCACACCTGCAGGAATCTTAACCTTCAGGCGTTTGTTTTTCTTCACAGTGCCCTTGCCACGGCACTCCTTACACGGCTTGTCGA
>URVO01000110.1 GCA_900551335.1 uncultured Phascolarctobacterium sp. | reverse complement strand
CCGCCGATAACGACAACGGTTTTATCCTTAAAGTCCGGCATTTTCTCCTCGCCGATGTTGCGCAGCATTTCTACCGCACTGATAACACCCTTGGAGTCTTCGCCGTCAATACCGATTTTCTTATCTGTGTGTGCGCCGATAGCAATGTAAACAGCGTCAAATTCCTCGCGCAGCTTTTCGAAGGGGATTTCGCCTTCGCCGTTGCCGATTTTAGTGTTTCTATGCACCTCTACGCCGGAAGACAAAATAGCATCGAGGTCCTCCTGCAGACGCTCACGCGGGAAGCGGTAAGCAGGGATACCGTAGCGCAGCATGCCGCCGAGCTTGCTCTTTTCTTCAAAAACAACAGCATGGTGTCCCATGAGCTCCAGATAGTAGGCGCAGGCCAGACCGCTGGGGCCGCCGCCGATGATAGCCACGCGCTTGTTGGTTGCAGGCTGTTTTTCGGGCAGGGGCACAGTGTTGCTGGGCGCATTGTCGACAGCCATACGTTTCAGGCCGCGAATATTTATCGGTGCGTCAATCATGCTGCGACGGCAGCGTGCTTCACATGGATGCTCGCAGATAAGGCCGCAGGCAGTCGGGAACGGATTATCCTTGCGTATGAGCTTAACAGCGTCGGCATAACGGCCAGCGCCAACGAGGGCGATGTAGCCGGGGATGTCGACCTGTGCCGGGCACAGAGCCACGCAGGGGATAGAGTTATGGATATGGATAGAGCATTTGCCCTTTTTGATGTGGTTGATATAATCCTCACGGAAGCCTTCGAGGCCTGCGAGCACCATTTTGGCAGCCTCGAAGCCGATAGCGCAGTCTGCGCTGTTAGCAACGTTTTGTGCGGTGCTTTCGATAAGGTCGAGAGTGTGCATGTCGGCTTTGCCGTCCAGAACATCCTCCATGAGATGCTGCAGCTGGCCGAGACCTACGCGGCAGGGCACGCATTTACCGCAGGTTTGAGCATGGCAGACCTTCAGGAAAGAAAGCTGCAGATCAACCGGGCAGAGTCCCGGAGGGCTGGCAATAATGTGTCGCTCCAGGTCCTTATAAAGACGTTCGACCGTAAGCTGGGCTTGGTCAGGTGTTTCGATTTTTAAACGACTCATAGTTTTTCCTCCAAAAAAAGCATACACTAATACTTAAATCGTGTAACATTAATTATACAGAAAAAAACCGATTTGTGCAACTTTTTCCGGGAGGTTTTTGTGTAACATTAGTTGCAAAAGATGCTTTTTTACAATTAATGCAGAAAAAATTTTTAGGCAGCTATTTGCAGGCTAGTGCTCCTTTTTTTACCTAGTGATTTATGCTATACTATATATTCGAAAGGCTGGCTTTGGCTATGATTTTATAGATAAGGGGTGCGTAGAATGCAATTGACAAGCACGCATTTTTTTAGCTTGATAATAACCCTGCTGGTGACAATGCTGCCGGGCATTTTTGCAGCGCGGCAGGTGAAGTCCGCGGAGGACTATAATGTCGGCGGCCGCAGCGCGGGCGCAGGCATGGTGGCCGGCACGATTATCGGCACGATTGTCGGCGGTGCGGCGACGGTGGGCACGGCGCAGCTCGGCTTTAAGCTGGGACTGACGGCGTGGTGGTTCACGCTGGGCAGCGGTATCGCGCTGATGCTTATGGCAATTTTTTATTCTGTGCCTCTGCGCCGCAGCGGACTGACGACGATAGCGGAGTTTCTCGTTACGAATTACGGCAAGCCTGCGGGGTGGCTGGCGACGCTGAGCGCCTGCGCCGGAATTTTTTTCAGTATTGTGGCGAGCACGCTGACGGCGCTGCATCTCGTGGCCGGGATTTTCAATGTACCGCTGACGCTGGCGGCGGGTGTGATTATTATGGTTACGGCGGCGCTGGTTTTCTTCGGCGGTTTGTCGAGCAGCGGTATGGCCGGCATTTTTAAGATTACGCTGATTTTCGCAAGCATTTTTGTAGGCGGATTGCTGGCTTATAATGATATGGGCGGCTATACGGGGATACGCGCAGTTTTTCCGGAGCAGCCGTGGTTCAGCCTGTTCGGACGCGGCGTTGGCGACGGCTTATTCAGCTTGGGCGCAATGATTGTGGGCGTTATTTCGACGCAGACCTATGTGCAGGCGATTTTCAGCGCGAAAAATGGCAGAGCTGCGGCAGCAGGCTGCCTGAGCGCAGCGCTGGTGGTGATTCCCGTCGGTTTGCCCTCGGTGATGATTGGCATGTTCATGCATGTGCAGCATCCGGAGATAAATTCGATTGATGCGCTGCCGCTTTATCTGGCAACGTATTTGCCTGAATGGCTGGGCGGTATCGGACTGGCGGCAGTGCTGTTGTCGGCGCTCGGCTCGATTGCCGGACTGGCACTAGGCGTAGGCACGATGATTTCGCGTGACGTTGTGACGAAGGTGTTGACCGGACTGACGGCGCAGGGGCAGCTTTGGGCGAGCCGCTTGAGCGTGCTGGCAGTGTCGGTAGCGGCGATGGTGTTCGTGTTCCTGCATCTTGATTCGTCGGTGCTGGAATGGAATTATCTGTCGATGGCGCTCAGGGGCAGCGGTATTTTTCTGCCGCTGACGTTTTGCATCTTCTTCCCGAGGAAGGTGCGCGCCTCGATGGGCGTGGCGGCTATGGGCGCAGGCATTTTTGCGGCGCTCTTTTGGCGGCACATCAGCAGCATTGAGGTGAACAGCCTGCTGCCAGCATTGTGCTATAATTTATTTTTTTTAATGATAGGTTTATTTTGGAAAGAAAGGTAAATTGGGGGATTATATAAACCCCAATTTTAAAATAAAACGAGGAACATCATGCAACGATTTACACATTTACATGTACATACAGAATACAGCCTGCTCGACGGCGCGTCGAAAATCCCTGAGCTTGTCGCCTATGCGAAGGAGCTGGGGATGGACAGCCTGGCGATTACTGACCACGGCGTAATGTACGGCGCAGTGGAGTTTTATCAGGAATGCACGAAGGCAGGCATCAAGCCGATTATCGGCTGCGAGGTGTACCTGGCGAAGGGCTCGCATCTTGATATGACCGAGAAAACGCGTTACCATCTGATTCTGCTGGCCGAAAATGATATTGGCTATCACAATCTCATGAAGATTGTCAGCAAGGGACAGCTGGAAGGTTTTTATTATAAGCCTCGCGTAGATAAGGACGTCCTGCGCACCTATAGCGAGGGCATTATCTGCCTCAGCGCCTGCATCGCCGGTGAGGTGCCGCGTTTGATAAACAGCGGCAATATGGACGGTGCGCGTCGCTGCGTGCAGGAATATATCGACATTTTTGGCAAGGACAATTATTTTCTGGAAATCCAGAATCACGATATTCCCGAGGAAAAAACTGCTGCCGAGGGATTGCGTCAGCTGGCGCAGGAGTTTGGCATAGGTCTGGTGGCGACGAACGACCTGCATTATGTGCGCCGTGAGGACGCAGAGGCGCAGGACGTGCTGCTGTGCATTCAGACGACGAGCAATGTTGACGACCCGGGCCGTATGCGTTTCCCTAACGACAGCTTTTATCTTAAAAGTGCGGAGGAGATGGCGGAGCTTTTTGGCGGCTATCCGGAGGCGCTGGAGAATACCTGCAGGATTGCCGACCGCTGCAACGTCAAGCTGGAGTTCGGCCATCTGCTGCTGCCGGAGTTTCCTGTGCCGGAGGGCTTTGATGCCGTAAGCTATCTGCGCCATTTGTGCGAGGAGGCTTTGCCGGAGCGCTACGAGGTCGTGGACGAGACGGTGCGCAAGCGTCTGGATTTTGAGCTGGACATCATCAATACGATGGGCTATGCCTGCTACTTCCTCATCGTCTGGGACTTCATCAACTATTGCCGCAGCCATGATATTCCCGTTGGGCCGGGACGTGGCAGTGCGGCAGGCAGCATCGTGGCCTATCTTTTGCGCATCACGAATATTGAGCCGCTGCGCTACCACCTGCTGTTTGAACGCTTTTTGAATCCGGAGCGCGTAAGCATGCCGGATATTGATACAGACTTTTGCTATGTAAAGCGCAACCAGGTGCTCGATTACGTTGTCCGCCGTTATGGGCAGGAGCGCGTGTCGCAGATTATCACCTTCGGTACGCTGCAGGCGCGCGCTGCGGTGCGCGACGTCGGCAAGGCACTGGGCATGAGCTACACCTCTGTCGATGAGGTGGCCAAGATGATTCCGCGCGAGCTGGGCATTACGCTCGATAAGGCGCTGAAGTCCAGCAACGATTTTAAACGCGCCTACGAGTCACGTCCCGAGGTTAAAAAGCTCGTCGATCTGGCGCGCAGCGTCGAGGGCCTGCCGCGCAACGCAGGCACGCACGCCGCCGGTGTTATTATCGCACCGCGCGATTTGCGCGACTATGTGCCGCTGCAGCAGGGCAGTGACAGCGGCGTGATTACGCAATATGATAAAAACAAGGTGGAGGAGCTGGGCCTGCTGAAGATGGACTTTCTCGGCCTGCGCACGCTGACGGTTATTGGTGACTGCATACAGTTCATCAAGGAGACGACAGGCGAGACGGTGGATATCGACAATATTCCGCTGCATGATAAGGAAACCTGCGAGATGCTCTGCCGCGGCGAAACGGCCTGCGTTTTCCAGCTGGAGTCGGCGGGCATCACAAAGCTGGTTATGGATTTGGCGCCGGAAAGCTTTGAGGATTTGATTCCGCTCGTGGCTCTCTATCGTCCTGGTCCCTTGGGAACGGGCATGGCGGAGGACTTTATCGCCGGTCGTCACGGCCAGCGCACGGCGGAGGTGCTGCATCCATTGATGGAGCCTATCCTTGAGGATACCTATGGCGTTATTCTTTACCAGGAGCAGGTTATGCAGATAACCTCTGCGCTGGCAGGCTTTACGCTGGGCCAGGCAGATATTTTGCGCCGTGCGATGGGCAAGAAGAAGGCGAAGGAGCTGGATTCCATGCGCGCATCGTTCATCGAGGGCGCGAAGCGGCTGCATGATATTCCTGAGGAGCTCAGCGACCGTATCTTTTCGCTTCTGCAGCATTTCGCAGGCTA
>URVO01000109.1 GCA_900551335.1 uncultured Phascolarctobacterium sp. | reverse complement strand
GCGTTTATGCACTATGGAGGAAACGAAGGAAGGAAAGGCGTGCAAGCGTATTTTGCTTTCTATAGCTCTTGATGATATAGGCAGCATTAAAGCGGAATAAGATTAAAAAGCTGCAATAAAAAAGACAGAGGATAGTGTTTGGTGCACAATCCTCTGTTTTTGTTTATGCTGCTTTAGCCCACTCCGGGAAAAGCGTTGACAAATTTAATTTTGATATCCGGGAAGGAGTCTACGTACTGAATCGTAAAATCGGGAAAGCTTTCGACAAACTGCCATTCCCCGATATGGTCAGGGAAGGAGGTAACCCTTTTTACCTTGAGGTCGGGGAAGGAGTCGACCACCTTGACCTTGATGTCGGCGTTATGCGTCACCACCTTGACCTTGCCGCAGAGCTTGATGCCATTGTAATAGCCATCCTTGGAAACAGCTCCTGCAAGGCACATGGACGGAATCAGCAGTACGAGCATTGTGGTAACTAAAAAAAGCTTAGCAAAGATTTTCATGGCGCACCTCCCTGCGTTACAAACGGCTGAGCTTGATAAATTTGCGCTGCACGGATTTCCTCTATATATAATTCGCTAGAAATGCGGAGAGTCCTGCTGCGGCTCTTTTTTTATGCAGATGAAGTTTTTATGTTGAAATTCTGTTCGCGAAATGCTATAATAAGCTTATAAAAACACAACGGATGTTCGTTTTAACTTGACGGAGGCACTCATTATGGAAGCAGAGAGCAAGACAACAGAAAAATATTATGCCTGCATAGATTTGAAAAGCTTTTATGCTTCTGTGGAGTGCGTGGAGCGGGGGCTTGACCCCTTTAAGGCCAATCTTGTGGTGGCTGACCCTGCGCGTGGGCGTGGCGCAATCTGCCTCGCGATATCGCCTGCGCTGAAGGCTCTCGGCGTGCGCAACAGATGCAGGCTGTTTGAGATTCCGTCGTGGATTAAATATATTATAGCGAAGCCGCGCATGAAGAAGTACATGGAATACTCCAGCGCCATCTATCGCCATTATCTTGATTATCTCAGCGCTGATGATATTCATGTGTATTCGGTCGACGAGTGCTTCCTCTATTTGTCACCCTATTTGCAGCTGTACAGAAAAACGCCGCGCGAGGTTACGAAGCTGCTTATGGACGCGATTTATGAGCGGTTTGGCATTTGCGCGACCGGAGGCGTCGGCACGAATATGTTCTTGGCGAAGGTGGCGCTGGATGTGCAGGCGAAGCATAAGCCGGACAATATCGCCTATCTTGATGAAGAATTATTCAAGCAGACGATGTGGCAGCATACGCCGATAACGGATATCTGGAATATCGGCAAGGGCATTGCCAAAAGGCTGGCGCAGCACGGCATTTATGACCTGCATGGCGTGACTATGGCTGACGAGCGATGGCTGTATAAGGAGTTTGGCGTGAATGCGAAGTATCTTATCGACCACGCTTGGGGGCGCGAGAGCTGTACGATGCAGCAGCTGAAGAGCTATCAGCCAAAGACGCACAGCGTTTCGAACAGCCAGATTCTTTTTGAGGATTATGCTTATGAGGAGGCGCTGATTGTGCTGGTGGAGATGGTGGAGTTTTTGGCGCTGAAGCTGGTGGAGAAGCAGATGCAATGCAGCTCGATAAGCATGCATATCAGCTACAGCAAGGATTGCTATGCGCCGACCGGCGGCAGCCGCCGTCTGCCGCAGCCTACGGATTCCTTTCAGGTGCTGGAGGACTTTTTTGTGGAGCTGTATAAGGAAAAGACGCTGCGTAATCAGCCGATAAGAAAGCTGGCGGTCTGCGCAGATAATCTTGTCTGGCTGGGCAGTGCGGAGCAGTCGCTGTTTGACTCGTATGCTGTGGATGAGGAGAAGGACAGGGATGTGCAGCAGGCGCTGCTCGATATCAAGGATAAGTATGGCAAAAATTCTATCCTGCGTGGGATAAGCTATCGGGAGAAGGCGACAGGCAGGCTGAGGAATAAGCTGATTGGAGGTCATAACGGTGAGTGAGCATAAATGTTTTCGCAAGGGCGGCAGAAGAGAGGCGGCGCGTAATCCTTACGCAGAGCGGGAAGGCGGCGAGGGCTGCAGCTGCGAGCGTGCGCAGCAGTTCGCGGCCTTTGCTGCGTTGCGCGGCTTTGAGGATTTTATTGAGGAGGCGAAGCTGGACGCCGAAGAAACGTATGACAGGTAAAGGTGCGGAGAGCATTGAGCTGTGAGGGCGCAGGCGGAGAGTAAGCCAAAGTATTCTGCTGGAATTTACGGAGTATGCTATAATAGGTATATAATACTCTGACTTCTTGAGGATTGAGAAAAGATTAGCTTATGTATGGAAAGAAGGTCTGCAGATGGAAGATGATTTCAAGGATATAAATAAAGGCTTGTGTGCCTTTTTGGATAAAACGCCGAATAGCTTTTTTGCTGTGCAGAATATTAAGGAGCGCTTGGCGGCGGCTGGCTTTATGGAGCTGCAGGAAAGCAAAAAATGGCAGCTGCAGGCTGGCGGAAGGTATTACGTCAGCCGTAATGGTTCTGCGCTGCTGGCCTTTGTGCTGCCGCAGGCAGAGTATCTCGGCTTTCAGATTTATGCCTGCCACTGCGATTCGCCTGCGTTTAAGCTGAAGCATAACGCGGAAATCGTGGTGGACGAAAGGTACGTGAAGCTGAATGTAGAAAAGTATGGCGGTATGCTGCTGAATACGTGGCTGGACAGGCCGCTGTCGCTGGCAGGACGCGTGCTGTGCAGCGTGGAGGGCAGGCTGGAGGCACGCCTGCTGAATATTGAGCAGGATTTGCTGCTGATTCCTAATCTGGCTATCCATATGAATAAAGAGGCGAATGAGGGCTTTAAGCTCAACGCACAGACGGATATGCTGCCGCTTGTGGGCGGAATTACGGCGAAGGGCGGTCTGCAAAGGCTGGTGGCCGAAGGGTGCGGTGTAAGTCCGGAGCAGCTTGTGGATATGGAGCTTTTCCTTTATAACAGGATGCCTGCGACTACCGTTGGTCTGAAGCAGGAATATGTGGCCAGCGGCAGGCTGGACGATTTGCAGTGCGTCTTTGCGGGACTGGAGGGCTTCTTGGCTGCGGAGGCAGGCGCAAGCGTGCCGCTCTTCTGCATGCTCGACAATGAAGAGGTCGGCAGCGGCACGAAGCAGGGTGCAGGCGCGTCCTTCCTAAAGGATGTGCTGCAGCGTATCAACAGAGGCTTAGGCAGAGACGAGGAGGATTATCTGGTGGCACTGGCCAACAGCCTGATGCTGTCGGCAGACAATGCGCACGCTTTGCATCCTAATCATACGGAAAAGAACGATTTGTCGAATAAGGCTTATCCTAATGAAGGCGTGGTTGTCAAATACAGCGCCAACCAAAAATATACGACGGACGCTGTATCGGGCGCTTTGGTGCAGCTGCTGGCGAAGAGGGCCGGTGTGCCGCTGCAGGTTTTCTATAATCGCTCGGATATGGCAGGCGGCTCGACGTTAGGCAATATTTCTGCTGCGCAGGCGGCGGTGAAGGCTGTGGACATAGGCTTGGCGCAGCTGGCGATGCATTCAGCCTACGAGCTGGCTGGCGTTAAGGATACGGCGTATCTGGCAGCCTTGGCGAAGGAATTTTTTGCGGCCAGCGTGGTGGAGGCTGCTGACGGAACGTATTATTTGCAGTGATGAAGATTTTTGTAAGGCGGTGAGCTGATGAGTATCTGCGATACTGCTTGTAATATAAACAAAGACAGAGGCGAGTGCTTGGGCATTTGCCTCTTTTTCTGTCTGCTGTGAGCTATTTAGATAAATAAAGCTGTTTTCTGCAAAAATTATAGACTTACGAAAAGGCGAGTGCTATAATTAAAATGAATTATTGTGTAATCCTGCTAAAATACTGTGGCAGGAGAAGCTTTTATATATGCTGATGAGTATATGTTAAATAGATTTTGGGAAGAGATTTAAGGAAGGAAGGCTGCGCGGATGGATGAAAAAAATGCTTCTTTGCAGGAAATAAGTCAGGAGAAAAGCTCGCAGGCGAATGAGTTTGTTTCGAACGAGCTGCTTGCTGCTGCGGCAACTGCTTTGTGGCGCATAGAGTACGATGAGAAGGGCGAAATATATAAGTGCATATGGTCGTCCTCCTTCCGTAAAATGTTTGGCTATGATTCTAAAGCAGATTTTCCTGATGAGTGGGATTCGTGGTTTAAGCTTATTCATCCAGATGATAAGGCCTATGTTGAGAATAAGTATAATGCTGCGCTGCAGGATTATTCTGATGCAAAGATTTATGATATTGAATATCGTATGCGCGGCAAGCAGGGCGGCTATCGCTGGTATCGCGATATAGCGCATATCACAAGACGTGCGGACGGAACGCCAAGCGTTGCAGAGGGCGTTGTTGTTTTGCAAAAATACTCGGTGAACGAACAGCTGCGTCTGGCCTTGCGCGAGGCAGAGAAGGCGAACCGCGAAAGTCAGGCTAAAACGGAGATGCTGCGCCGCATGGAGGAGTTCAACCGCACTATTTTGGATAAGTCTACCTGCGGCATGGTTTCCTACAGGCTGCCGAACCACGATAATATGTATCTGAATGCTGCGGCTTTGCGCGTGTTCGGCGCTCGTGATATCGCTGAAGCGGAGACGGAGGTGCCGCGTGCGCTGTCTGCCGCTGTCTTTAATGACCAAGCTGTCGTAGAGAAGCTGATAGAGCTGCAGACGCAGGACGGTTCGGTGGATTATGAATGCCAGATTACTAATTCCAAGGGACGCACGAGCAATTTGCTGATGCACAGCGAAACGGTTATGAATCCTTTGGGCGAGCGTATAGCCTATACAACCTTCCTTGATATTTCGGAAAACAAGCAGCTGCTGGCAATCAATGACAGGCTGTCGAAGCAGAACCATGTTATTAGTGGCTTGGCGAGTGGATATTCCAGCGTGTGGCTGATTGAGAATGATGGAGAAATAACATTTATAGGATTTTTAGGAGGAGGGGGATATACAATAACAATTACTACAGAAAATGGTCTTAAAATATCATA
>URVO01000108.1 GCA_900551335.1 uncultured Phascolarctobacterium sp. | reverse complement strand
CATTTCTTATCATCAGCATGCCCAAGGTGTTCTTGCCAGTATAGAAATAGCCAACCTTAGGTCGGGCGTCTAAAATGCCTCCCATAACAAGGATTGCCAGATCACTACGTAAGGCAGCACGCGTAACATTCAAGCGTTCAGCGATATGCTCACCGGTAATCGGCCCGTCGAGGCGCACGATTTCCGCAATTTGTTTCTGCCTGTTGCTTAAAGATATGATCTTCACACCCTTTCTCAAAGAGAGCCGTGAAACTCTCCTGTTAATTCATGGTTACTAATATAAGTATAGTATACACTACTTCGAGGAAAAATGCTAGTTTTAGTCATAAATATTTTACAGAAAATAAAATTTGTATAGCTTAATCTGTCTCACCAGGCCACAGCCTGCACCAGCCAGCCCAACAGCGTACCGATGATAAGAAATGGTCCGAAGGCAAAAAAGTCCTTGCGTCCGGCCCTATGCAGCAAAAGCAGCACAACTGCTGCCACACCGCCAAGGATAAAGCCTGTCGTCAGCGCCAGGATAACCTCTTGCCCCAGCCACAGGCCCACAACAGCCATCATCTTCACATCGCCGCCGCCCAATGCGCCGCGCCCCAAAATCAACAGCGCCGCCAGCACCACAAACGTGCCTCCGGCAGCCACAAGCCGCAGCCATAAAGCACCGGGAGCGTAGAGAGCGATAGCTATGCCGCCAGCGAGCAGCGGCAGCAGCGAATCGTCAAAAATAAACTGGTAGTGCCAGTCGACGAGCCACAAAAGCCACAGCCAGTATAAAAAGAAGCAGCTCAGCGCCTTGCCGACGAGCGTAGCCGGAACAAGATAGCCCAGCGCCAGCGCCACCGCCACGCCGGCAGCCAGCGTCGCTATATGGCATACCCTGCCTACCTGCAAATCGTACTCACGCAAAAGCGCTTCGTTACGACGCAGATAAAAATCCATGATACGCTGTCCGGCAAAGCTGCCGACAGCTGTTAATAAAAGCCAGATAAATATTTTTAGAAGCATGCTGTTCACCTTAGATAAAAAAATCCTCTACAACTAGTATAGAGCTTAAGATAATTCTAGCAGATGTTTACATGAAAGTAAACTTTTTTAAGCAGTGGACGGACGCACTATTTCACCTAAGCATTTAACTTGACTCTCTCCCCCAAATCTGTTATCATAGCCTTAGCAAAGCATGAGCCTTGCGTATTATGTGAAAGTAGTACGCAGGGCTCTTTTTTGTTTTTATTGGCAAACCTCTTGCTAGTAAAAATTTCTTGTAGATGCTATAATAAGAAAGGAGAGATACCCTTGCAGAAAGAATAGCCTGCCCACTATGATCTGCTAGAAGCAATTTTTGTCAACCTGGCTGTCAAAGCCGATACGAAAAGTAACAACACGCTGATTGATATGCTTTCAGTGCTCTTTTCCAAAACACTCTCTAGCCAGGAACGCTTTCATAAGCTTAAAGATAATTTCAAAATTGATATTAAAGACAATCTAACGACGGAGGTGGATAATATGTGCAATTTAGGTAAAACTTTATATGTAGAAGCTTATAACGAGGCTTATAACGAAGCTGAATTCAAAACGACATTGAATAACATCGAAAATATCATTAAAGCCTTCAATGTTACTCCTGAACAAGCTATGCAGGCATTAAACCTCAACAAAGAAGAACAGGAGAAATATCTGCCTCATCTAAAGCAAGCGTAAACAAAATCTTCCCACCAAAAAAGCCGCCCTTCGGCGGCTTTTTTGCGTTCCCAGCGCCTAACGCGCTGCCTATTTCCCCATGCTGTTAATCAACGATACAATCGCCGGTCCCAACACTACGACGAACATAACCGGAAAAATAAAAATCATCGTCGGGAAGAGAATCTTTACCGGCAGCTTCGCTGCCTCCTCCTTCGCACGCTGGCGACGCGCTTCGCGCATATTGCCGGACTGAATCTCCAGCGTCTGCGCCATGCCTACGCCCAGCTTATCTGCCTGAATAATGGCCGCGGTAAAAAGCTGCATTTCCTGAATGCCGCAGCGACGCGCCAAACGCGTCAGTGCCTGACGGCGCGTAACGCCCATACGCAGCTCCTGCAGCAAACGCTCGAACTCGTCAATCAGCGGTCCCTTGAGCTTGGCCGTAACCTTGCCCAGCGCCCCGTCGAAGCCCAAGCCTGCCTGCACGCTTACACACAGCAAATCTAAAACGTCCGGCATGCTCTGCAAAATCGCCTTCTGCCTTTGGCGTATCAGGCGCTTGAGCCAAAAGAACGGAAAATACACGCCCACACCGGTGAACAGCACAATTCTAATAAGCTTCGAAAAGAGGCTCATATCCCTGTCATAGCAATACCATACAGCAAACAAGAAATAAAAGCCTATGCTCGCAAAGCAAAACAGCACAAAGCCTGTCATGCCATGTCCATAGAAGCCGCCGCTCGCATCGACCAGCTCCTCTACACGGCTGCGCAGTCCGCTCGGCGCCACAGCCGCAAGATTTTCTGCTACCTTGTCCACTACCGGCTGGATAATACGATCCTTGAACGAGCGGTTCATCTGCTTGCGCCAATACACGTCAGCATTAGAAGCGCTGCTCAAGCGGCCGATATTCTGCAGGCGGTTATGCACCTCGCGCCGCTTCGTCGACTGCATAAGGAAGATTGCATATAAAATTAAAAAGACAATCACTGCAGCCAGCAGTGAAATCAAAAGAATCATAGCCTTGCTCCCTGCTTATTAAACAAATAAATCCATCGGCAGATGAATACCGTTCAGCTCCAGCTTCTCACTGCACAGCGGACGCAAGCCCTCGCTCACGAACTCGCCACGCAGACGACCATCGCTGTCTATGCCCTGCTGCTCAAAGCGGAAGAGGTCCTGCATCGTAATGATGTCGCCCTCCATACCGGTTATCTCGCTGATATTGATAATTTTGCGGCTGCCGTCACGCATACGTGCAATCTGCACCACGATGTCGACTGCCGAAGCAATCTGGCTGCGTATTGCTCGCAAAGGCAGCTCCATGCCGCTCATGAGCACCATCGTTTCCAAACGACTTAAAAGGTCACGCGCACTGTTGGCATGGGCGGTGGTCATTGAGCCGTCATGGCCTGTGTTCATCGCCTGCAGCATATCCAGCGCCTCACCTGTACGCACCTCGCCCACGATAATGCGGTCGGGACGCATACGCAAAGCGTTGCGCACGAGGTCGCGCATACTAATTTCGCCCTCGCCCTCGATGTTTGCAGGACGTGTTTCCAGCGTTACCAGGTTATCCTGGTGCAGCTGCAGCTCGGCGGAATCCTCCAGCGTCACGATACGCTCCGATTCCGGCACATAGGACGACAACACGTTAAGCAGCGTTGTTTTGCCGGAGCCGGTGCCGCCGGAAACCACGATGTTCAGCCTGCCGCGCACGCAAGCCTCCAAAAACTGCGCCATACGCTCATCAAAGGAGCCAAACTCGATCATTTTATCAACCGTGAGTACATCACGTGAGAATTTACGAATCGTCAGGCACGGACCGATTAAGGACAGCGGCGGAATAATTACGTTCACGCGGCTGCCGTCCAATAGACGCGCGTCGACCATCGGACTGCTTTCGTCGACACGTCTGCCGACAGCAGAAACGATACGGTCGATGATATGCATAAGGTGCTCCGCATTGCGGAAGCGTGTTTCTGTTTTAATCAGATGACCGCCGCGCTCGATATAAATAGAGTCAGGTCCGTTGACCATAACCTCGTTGACGCTGGGATCCTGCAGGAACGGCTCAATCGGGCCTAAGCCCATGATTTCGCTAATCAGCTCGTCTACAAGGCGCTCTCTGTCGCCCAAGGGCACAGCAAACGGATTATTGCGCACCTCTTCGGCACAGATGTTTTCCACCATGCGGCGGACTTCCTTCTGGTCGCCTGTGGACTGGTTGATGGCACGCTGCAGCGCCTCCGGCATCTCGTCGATGATTTTGGCGTGGATATCCGACTTTATCGCCTGGTATTCCTTCTCGCGTGCTTCGTCAGCAGTGACGGAAAAGCCTGTAGTGCCTTGCATCTGCTTCGCAGGCGCCGCGCCAACAGCGCTGTGAGCGGCGACAAATTTTTTATTTTTTCTATTTAAGCGTTCTGTAAGTGACATTTATCAGGGCACCTCGCTAATCCTCTCTGCGCATTGTTATCGTGCTGGAGATTGTTTTCAGGGATTCGGGGAAATAGTCTAGGAATAGGAAGGTCGGCAGACCGTCCTTCATCTGCGCAGTAACAACTACCTTTATGGCCTTCTCCTTCGACGCACCATCGCCCATGCTAACCTCGCTCTTCTCGTCTGCCGAAACCGTAGTCTCATCATCCTTTAATTCATACAAAAACAATCCGCCATTGGCAGCCTTATTTTTTATGAATTTCTGCACCTCGGCAGTTTTATCAGCAGGTTTTACGCCACTTGCGATAACAGAGCCGTAGCGTGCAGCATTGCGCGTAATCTCGTTCAGGCTGTTGATATCATGCATGACCATTGCGCCGTAGATAATGCACGCCATGAGCATAAAGAAAAAAGGCGCGACGAGTGCAAATTCCACCATCGCAGCACCACGATTTTTATTTTGCATAAGCGTCCACCTTTCTATAAGTTTATTTGATTTTTATTTTATGCACTGTGTTGAACGCAAGAGGTTCCTGCGCTGCTTAAGCGAATACACCTACTATAACAAAGGATTATTATATAGGTAAAGCTTTTGCTTTTACATTATTCCACAGGCTGTCCAAAATATCAAAAAAGTTATTATAACCATTCCTTGCAAAACTATCGCGACCATATACAGAATAAAACGCCACGCCTATAGCAGCGATGCAGGCCAGCACGATGGCATATTCTACCATTTCGGCACCACGCTGACCAAGCTTAGCTTGCAGATAAAATCTTGCATTTTTGATTTGATTTAATATCATAAAACCCTCCTAAAATATAAATATGCTACAAAAGCACCAAAACAAAAATGACGGCAGTCTCCACCACTTCGACGCCAGAGCGATGCAGACTATCATTTATGCACTATG
>URVO01000107.1 GCA_900551335.1 uncultured Phascolarctobacterium sp. | reverse complement strand
GGAAGTGTTTTAGAGAGTGAAGTCGGCGGCTGTAAGCTTCGCACACCAAATTATGCTGAAGTTCCCTTGGGAGTGTCCTGCCTGAAGGCTAAGCGATTAGCTGCGTAGGGCTGGCGTATGGCTGCGTTAAGGCTGCAAATGAAGGAATAAATTTGGGTGGTACCGCGAAGTTTTTTCGCCCCTGTTATAGGAATAACAGGGGCGTTTTCTTTTTATTATGGTGACTAACTTTTGCTGTTTTGCGAAGATGCTTCCCCTGTAAGGGGGAGTGCTGAACGAAGTGAAGCGAGAGGGTGTGTGCCTTAGGAAGGATGAAATAAATGAAAGAAAAATTAGAAGCATTAAAAGCACAAGCCTTAGAAGAGCTTGCTGCCGTAACTTCTCTTGACGCGCTCAAGGACTTGCGCGTCAAATATCTGGGCAAAAAAGGTCCGATGACCGAAATTCTGCGCGGCATGGGCAAGCTGCCTGCCGAGGAGCGTCCGAAAATCGGCCAGATTGTTAACGAAATCAAGGCTGAGCTGGAGGGCAAAATCAACGAAGCAACCGAGGTGCTGGAGAAAAAGGCTTTGGCTGATAAGCTGGCTAACGAGCAGGTGGATATCACGCTGCCGGGCCGCAAGCCGAAGGCTGGTCATCTGCATCCCGTCACCCTGACTCTGCGCGAGATTAAGAAGATTTTCATGCGCATGGGCTTTGACGTTTGCGACGGTCCGGAAATCGAGGATGTTTATCACAACTTCACCGCGCTGAATCTGCCGCCTGATCATCCGGCGCTGGATATGCAGGATTCCTTCTATATCACCGAAAACTATCTGCTGCGCACGCAGACCTCTGGTGTACAGGCGCGTACTCTGGAAAGCATGGAGCCGAATACTCCGATTCGCATGATCTGCCCCGGCACTGTATATCGTTGCGACTATGACGCAACCCATTCCCCGATGTTCCATCAGGTGGAAGGCCTTGTTGTTGACAAAAACATCAGCCTGGCTGACCTCAAGGGCACGCTGGAGCTGTTCTGCCGCCAGATGTTTGGCGACGATGTTAAGGTGCGTCTGCGTCCTTCGTACTTCCCGTTCACGGAGCCCTCTGTTGAGGTCGACGTATCCTGCCCGATTTGCCATGCTCAGGGCGGCGGCTGCCATGTGTGCAAGGACAGCGGCTGGCTGGAAATTCTTGGCGCTGGCGTAGTGCATCCGAACGTGCTGCGCATGAGCGGCTATGATCCTGATAAGATGACTGGCTTTGCCTTTGGTCTGGGCGTTGAGCGTATCGCAATGCTGAAATATGGCATTGATGACCTGCGCCTGTTCTTTGAAAACGACCAACGCTTCATCAGTCAGTTCAAATAAGGAGGATCACTATGCTTGCATCTTTAGAATGGTTAAAACAATATGTAGATATTAACATCTCCACTGAGGAGCTGTGCGATAAAATTACCCGTGTGGGCCTGGAGGTTGACACGGTAGAGAAATTGGGCGAAGGCCTGGAGGGCGTTGTTACCGGTAAGGTTATGGAAATCAGCCGTCACCCGGACAGCGACCATCTGTGGGTTTGCATGATGGATTATGGTCAGGGCGGCGAGCCGGTACAGATTCTGACCGGTGCGCAAAATGTACACCAATATGACATTGTGCCTGTTGCCGTAGTTGGCAGCGTGCTGCCGCCGAGCAGCCGCAATCCTGAGGGCATGAAGCTGAAAAAGGCTAAAATGCGCGGCCTGGATTCCTTCGGTATGCTGTGCAGCGCCGATGAGCTGGGCATTGACTCCAAGCTGCTGCTGCCCGAGCAGCGCGAGGGCATCTTCATTCTGCCTGCGGATACGCCGATTGGCGTCGATGTGAAGACTGTGCTTGGTCTGGATGACACCGTTATTGATATCGACCTGACCAGCAACCGTGCTGACTGCTTCAGCATTATCGGTTTGGCACGCGAAATCAGCGCTATCACCGGCTGCCCTCTGAAAATGCCTGCTATGGACGTTAAGGAGGCTGCTGAGGGCAAGGCAAGCGATTATGTGGACGTAAAGATTGCAGCGCCGGAGCTGTGCAGCCGTTTTGCTACCCGCGTGCTGAAGGATATCAAAATTACTCCGTCTCCCGAATGGATGCAGCGTCGTCTGCGTGCCTGCGGCGTGCGTCCCATCAGCAACGTAGTCGACGTAACGAACTATGTTATGCTGGAGCTGGGCCAGCCGATGCATGCTTATGATGCTGATAAGGTTGCCGGCCATACGCTCATCGTGCGCCGTGCTGAAGAGGGCGAAAAGCTTGTTACCCTCGACGGCAAGGAGCGTGAGCTGACCTCTGCTATGATTACGATTGGCGATGCGGAGAAGGCTGCCGGTCTGGGCGGCGTTATGGGCGGCCTCTTGACCGAGGTTACCGATGCAACAAAGAACGTTATTCTCGAGGCTGCTTCCTTCCACGGTCCTTCTATCCGCCGTACCTCCCGTGCTCTTGGCCTGCGCAGCGAGGCCAGCGGCCGCTTTGAGCGTGGTGTGGACACCATCTGCGACCACGATGCTCTGAACCGTGCTGCTCATCTCTTAGAGCAGATGGGGGCCTGCGAAACCTTCAGCGGTATCGTTGAGGCATATCCTGAGGAGCTGAAGCCTGCTGTTATCACCACCACCCCGGCGAAGATTAATGGCCGCATCGGCTTCAATATCAGCCGTGAGGAAATCATTGCAATTTTGAGCAAGCTGGGCTTTGGCATTGCAGAGCAGGGCGAGGAGCTTGTTGTTACCGCTCCGACCTGGCGCCGCGATATCGAATGCGATGCTGATATCAGCGAAGAGGTTGCACGTATGCATGGCTATGACTTCATTGAAAGCCATCAGCCGGAGCTGACGATTACCCAAGGCCATCAGTCTGTGCTGGACGATGTAAAGGATGCTGTGCAGGATTATATGGTTGGCGCTGGCGTGAGCGAGATGATGACCTACAGCTTCATCAAGGCTAACGCTTATGATAAAATGCTGCTGCCTGCTGATGATGCACGCCGCAGCTGCATCGAGCTGCTGAACCCGATTACTGACGCGTTCTCCGTAATGCGCACCACGATGATTCCGAGCGCTTTGCAAACTGCTTCCTTCAACCTGCGCAACCACAACAGCAGTGTTGCACTGTTCGAGGTGGGCCGCGTGTTCCTGCCGCAGAGTCTGCCGCTGACTGCTGATCCTGTAGAGCGCCAGCTGCTGACCGCTGTACTGAGCGGCAGCCGTCAGGAGCTCAACTGGTGCACGGAGAAGGGCGCTGTTGACTTCTATGATATGAAGGGCATCGTTGAAGGCCTGCTCGAAGCCCTGCAGGTCAGCGATTACACCATGGTGTGCAGCGGCCAGCCCTATCTGCATCCGGGCAAGAGCTGCGACATCGTAGTCGAGGGCGAGGTTATTGGCTCCTTTGGCGAGGTTCATCCTGTAGTGCAGGAGAATTTCGACTTAGACCAGGTTACCTACGTTATGGAAATGGAAATCGAGCCACTTGTTGCCAGCGCTACCCATGTGCCGCAATACAAACATCTGCCGAAGTTCCCGAGCATGAGCCGCGATATCGCCGTTGTTGTTCCGGTAGAGGTTACCAACTCTGAGCTGGAGGGCGTAATCCGCGAGCATGCAGGCGAGCTGCTGCGCGGCGTGCGTGTCTTTGATATCTACACCGGCAAGCAGGTTGCCGCAGGCTGCAAGTCTATGGCGTTCAACCTGACCTATCAGGCTGCAGACCGCACTCTGACTGATGCAGAGGTCGATGCTTCGATGAAGAAGGTTATTGCTGAGGTTGCCGAAGCTTATAAGGCTAAGCTGAGAGATTAATATTGAGCATAAATTACCAGCCGTCTGGAGAGATTCAGGCGGCTGGTTTTGCTTTGTAGGGGAATAATGAAACTTAAACTGTGCCCTACAAAAGTGTATTGAAAGATGATATAATGATAAAAAAGCTTCGCGAAAGGAGTGAGTTTGGTGGAAGTTATCAGTAAACTGCCGTTGCCTTTAGGTTCTACGGATTACAAAGAGATCTGCAAAAACTATTATTATATTGATAAAACCTTGCTAATAAAAGAATTGCTTGATGAACGTGCTGCAATTTCTCTTTTTACTCGCCCTAGACGCTTTGGTAAAACGCTGAATATGAATATGCTGAAGACCTTTTTTGAAAAAAGTGCTGAGGATACGAGCGTTTATTTTAAAGATAAGAAAATTTGGCAGCAGGGAGAAAAATATACACAATATCAAGGAAAGTATCCTGTGATTTTTTTGAGTTTTAAAGATGCTAATAAATATACATGGGCAGAACTTTATCCACGGCTTATAGAGACAATTCGTGATGAATATATCAGACACTCTGAATTAAAAAATAGTAATAAAATTTCTGATCCTGATTTTTATAAAAAAATAGTATCCGGAAATGCCGATACTACAGATTATGCTATGAGTATTTTGCGCCTTTCACAAATGCTGAGAGAACATTATGGTGAGCATGTAGTATTGATTATTGATGAATATGATACTCCAATACAAGCAGGCTATATTCATGGTTATTATAAAGAAGTTATTCAGTTTGCTAGAGATATATTGTCTTCTGCATTGAAAGATAATTATAATCTTGCATATGGAATTTTGACAGGTATTTTGCGCGTGGCGAAGGAGAGCATTTTCAGTGGCTTGAACAATGTTAGGGTGTATTCCGTTCTTGATAGAAAATTTAGTACGCATTTTGGCTTTACTGCTGCTGAGGTTGCGGAAATTGCACGTTATTATGAGGCAGCAGAGAAGCTTGATGAGGTCAGGGATTGGTACGATGGCTATAAATTTGGGCCAACAGAAATTTATAATCCTTGGTCAGTGCTGAATTATTTTAGTAATGATTGTCAGCCACAGCCTTATTGGCTGCAGACATCGAGCAATTCAATTATTTATGAAATGCTTGATAATATTCAAGAGGATACTTATGAAAGTCTGCGGCAAGTCATTGATGGTGGCAAGGTTACTTCTCTAGTTTATACTAATGTTATCTATCCTGAGCTTGGCGATAGAGTGGAGAATAT
>URVO01000106.1 GCA_900551335.1 uncultured Phascolarctobacterium sp. | reverse complement strand
CCATACAAATAAACGGAGACTAAGCCTCTGTCTCCGCTTCTATATTAAAATTCATAAATATCATATTGTATTTCCATTCTAGCATATCCACATAAAATATGCAACGATGCAGATTTCATGTGGATGAAATATGTAAGCGTGCAGATTTTATGGGGATAATAGCATTCTACATACTTTTCATATCACCATCCCCACTGGCACATTTTACTCCACTTACTCCACTTGCTCCACTTTTTTAGGCTGTTATTGTAAAAAACAGGCAAGAGATTTATTTTAATATAATATAAATAAAAAGCACAAAATCAAACTCAAACAGCTTAAATTTGCGCTTTCTTCTCCTTACGAAGACTTTATTTATAGGGATACATATAAGGATTAGTTGTGCAGATTTTTTCTTTAACTCAATATTAGTGGAGTAAGTGGAGCAACTGGAGCACTACGGATACGTTTCTTGCTATTCTTAGTTTTGGCCTTGGCTGCTTTGCAGTCGGCTATGCGCTTGGAACCTCACATGCTAATACCGCCGTCCTGCAAGATTAGCGGTTATTTTTCAATAGATGGCTGTGTCGGCAAAGCTTTGGCTAATGATTATTGCCCACGCAAAGCAATACTTTGCACTAAGACTATCTATAATTACATAGATAAAGGCCTTATGAAGATTCGCAACCATCATCTTCCAGAGAAATTTTCCCGCAAGCCTAAGCGTGTACAAGTACGCAAAATAGAATTTGTTGAATCCACCCAAAATATGATATAATAAATCCGCTGTGACTCTTTCCAGCTGGAAGGAGGTGTGGTTGTGTTCAACAAAGACGCGTTTTACTCGTTCCTTTCTGCTGTCTTGGCAAGTGTAGTGGCCTACTATATTTGCAAGTGGTTGGACAGCAGCTTCTAGCCTAGTTTCGCAGTAGCCCAAAGAAAAAAGCCCGGGGGCCTAATCCCGGGCTTTTTCTATTGGCGTGATTGAGTTCACGCGCTTTTACTCGTTTGTTCATGCTTATTGTATCGCATTTATTCTAAATTGTCAAATGTCGTCATCTCAAAAAAACAACCTAAACTTCTGCATTAATAACGCGATAATAGTATCAACCTTATGATACGCAGAGCAAATCCTCCCCCTATAAACCATATTGCTGCAACAACCTTCCTCGTAAGATATTAGGCTACAAACCCCCGATGAGCTGTTTGAAGCTAAGCTGGATGAAATTTATGCAATTTGATTAGGAAAAATGTGCAACTTGTTCTTGCAATTTACGGGAATAAATTTTTATGCTCACGAAAAAGCAGTAAAAAGTACTCACAATTTCAAACATAAAAGGCTCGAAAAACGCTGTAACCATGCGCTTTCCGAGCCTTTTGCCCTTATTCAAATGTCAAAGATGGGATTTTTACTACATTTCCAATGAAAAAACAAGGTCATAGAAGCAAAAAGACCGCCACCAGCGCATTCAACGCAGGCAAGCGGTCTTTTAATTTTCCCTTATTTTTTTAATTACTGCAAGCCACGCAGCTTCTATTTTTCTATGCTGCGTTTACGGCTCACACTCTTTCCCTTATTGTTTTAATTGCTGCAAGCCCTGCAGCTTTTTTATTTTTCTACGCTGCATTTGTCGGCCTGCTCTTTCCCTTATTGTTTGTCTCTATAAATCATCCTCGAGCGCAGCAGCTGCCGCGCTTCAGGCGATTTTCTTATTTTTTCTTTAAGAAGCTCATCATGCCACGCAGCTGTGCGCCAACCTGTTCAGCCTGGGTTTGTGCAGCGCGACGACGCATAGCATTGAATTGCGGACGGCCGCATTGGTTTTCCAGCAGCCATTTTTTAGCGAAGGTGCCGTCTTGAATTTCTGCCAGAACCTGCTTCATAGCAGCCTTGGTTTCGTCGGTGATGATACGCGGACCGGTTACATAGTCGCCATATTCAGCGGTATCGGAGATGGAATGACGCATTTTAGCCATGCCGCCTTCATACATCAGGTCAACGATGAGCTTCATCTCATGCATGCATTCGAAGTATGCGCTTTCCGGCTCATAGCCAGCTTCTACCAGAGTTTCAAAGCCAGCGTTCATCAGTGCGCAAACACCGCCGCAGAGAACTGCCTGCTCGCCGAAGAGGTCAGTTTCGGTTTCTTCACGGAAGGTGGTTTCCAAAGCGCCTGCACGGGTACCGCCAATGCCTTTAGCATAAGCCAGCGCCAGGTCATGAGCCTTGCCGGTCGGATTTTGGTAAGCGGTTACCAGTACAGGTACGCCGCTGCCTTCGGTGTAGGTACGACGAACAAGATGGCCGGGGCCCTTCGGAGCAACCATGAATACGTCTACATCAGCAGGCGGAACGATTTGGCCGAAGTGGATGTTGAAGCCATGGGCAAAGGCCAGTGCCTTGCCGGCGGTCAGATACGGAGCAATGTCATTTTTATAGGTTGCAGCCTGCTTTTCATCCGGAATCAGCATCATGATAACGTCAGCAGCCTTGGCAGCCTCAGCGGTGGTCATAACAGTCAGTCCTGCAGCCTCAGCCTTAGCCTTGGATTTGGAGCCTTCGTACAGACCAACTACTACGTTAACGCCGCTCTCCTTCAGGTTCAGCGCGTGTGCATGACCTTGAGAGCCATAGCCGATGATAGCAACGGTTTTGCCGTTCAATAATTCCAGATTTGCATCGCTGTCATAATACATTTTTACCATTGTCAATACCTCTTTCTTTTTGCTTATAAAATGATTTTATATATATTTTTTAAAATAAACCTTTTCCCTTATTTATGGCTGCTTGCTCGAAGAAGCAATTGACCATTTATATATCTAGTGTCTGTTGACCTTAACAAAGTCGTCCACAGCTGCACCAGCTGCCACCATAGGCTCTACAAGATCGCTCTGCTCAACAATCGCTTCGATGAGGAAGGGCTTGTTGGCCTTGCGTGCCTGCGCCAATGCTTCCTTGAATTCTGCACAGGTCGCTGCGCGTCTGCCGCCGGCGCCGCAGGAATGAGCGAAGCCGATGAAGTCGAACTCCGTCAGGATAGTTGACGAATAGCGCTCGCCATAGAAGAGCTGCTGCCATTGGCGGACCATGCCCAGGCAGCTGTTGTTGATGACGATGCTGATGAGGTTTTTGCCCTCGCGTGCCGCAGTAAACAGCTCCATGCCTGTCATCTTGAAGCCGCCGTCGCCGGAGATATGCACCACCTGCGTATCAGGCTCGGCAAAGGCTGCACCAAGAGCACCCGGCAAGCCAAAGCCCATCGTGCCGCAGCCGCCGCTCGTCAGATGATGACGCGGCTTGTCGACTACAAGGTGCTGCGCTGCCCACATCTGGTTCTGGCCAACGTCGGTTACATAAATCGGATGCTCGCCCTCAAAGGCGCGGCTCAGCTCCTTCATCAGCCAGGGAGCGGTGAGTCTGTCGCCCTTTAAAAGGCTGCGGTCCTCTGTTGCATCCCACTCCTTAATCTGCTGCCACCAGTCAGCGTGCTGCGCTTCGCGCAGCAGCGGCAACAGGCGCTGCAGGGTTTCCTTCACATCGCCCATCACCGGCAGGCTAGCTGCGACGTTTTTATCAATCTCGCTGGGGTCAATGTCCAGCTGAATAATCGTTTTCTTGCCTACATAACGGTTACGGTCGCCCGTTACGCGGTCGCTGAAGCGGCTGCCGGCAACGATGAGCACATCGGCATTCGCAACAGCAAGGTTAGAGGCGATATGACCATGCATACCCGTCAGGCCCAGGGAACGCGCATCCGATTCCGGATAAACGCCGATGCCCATGAGCGTGTTGACTACAGGCAGGTCGCATTTCTCAGCCAGCTCCACCAGCTCTGCCTGCGCACCGCTGTTGACTGCGCCGCCGCCGACCAGAAGCACCGGCTTCTGCGCTGCGTTCAGCACCTCGGCTGCCTGCGTCAGCTGCTCTGCCGTCGCCTGCGCCAGCGGCTCCGCCTCAGCCTGCGCCTCGGCCTCCGGCCATTCCAGCTCCTCGACCTGTACGCTGCTCGGAACATCCACCAGCACCGGACCGGGACGGCCCTCCTTCGCCAAGGCGAAAGCCTCACGCAGTGCAGGCACCAGCTCCTCCTTGCTGCGTACCATCATGTTATATTTCGTAATCGGCATCGTTACGCCGACAATATCTATTTCCTGAAAGGAGTCACGTCCCAGCATGCTTACGCCGACCTGACCGGTAATCGCTACCAGCGGAATCGAGTCGAGATAAGCAGTCGCCAGACCGGTGACAATGTTTGTCGCACCCGGACCTGAGGTGGCAATGCACACGCCGGTTTTGCCGCTGGCTCTCGCATAGCCGTCAGCCGCATGAATCGCGCCCTGCTCATGTGCGGTGAGCACATTTTTCAGCGGTGCGCTGTACAGTGCGTCATATAACGGAATGACAGCACCGCCGGGATAACCGAAAACTGTATCCACACCCTGTTCTAAAAGTACCTTAACAATAGCTTCGGAGCCTTTGAGCTTCATCGACAAATCCTCCTTACGCCATAGCCTGTACAGACATAACGGCAACCTGTTTTTGCAGCAGCTTTGCTACCTGAGCCGCAGCCACCTCTGCCAGCTGGATTTCCAGCTTCAGCTCATCTGCTTCTGTATCCATACGCAGGGAACGTACCTGTGCGCCTTGCTTAGACAGAACGCGCAGAACGCGCGGCAATAAGGTTTCATCATTTTTTCCGGTTACGAGTACTTTTTCAAACATTTTAATTCCTCCAATCAAGAACACCTAAGTTTAGCATATCAATGTATTTTTGATGGACTTTGAGGTCAATTTTTAGTATCAAAAAACGCCCCTGCTAATATAGCAGGGGCGTATAAATACGCGGTACCACCCTCATTTATCACTTTAGCACCAGTCCATCAACCGGCTCGGAAATAACGCATCCGTTGCGCATCAGTCTACTTGCTGAGCTTTCGCTGACGAGTTCATGGGTGATTTAATCAACAAGGCTTCGTATCGGTTTTCACCAGCCACCGACTCTCTAAAACTCCACGCTTATCTTTTGTCCCAATCATCACCTTTGTGGGTCAATTTGAAATTACTGATACTATACACCCTTTTACACGCTTTGTCAACTATTTTCTTGTAAAAAGTTTTATTTTCTTTTTTAGTCACTCACCACGCACATTTTCAGCCTTTCGTCCATTGTATGCGTACTAATCGTGTGATTAAAAATTTTACGCTCGTTTTTAGTAGACAAAGTACACTATTGTCTATTATGTGGAAACTGGTGAAACAAGCTGTTTTTGTATCGTTTAAA
>URVO01000105.1 GCA_900551335.1 uncultured Phascolarctobacterium sp. | reverse complement strand
TCATCGCCCAGTCCATCAATTAAAATTAACAAAGAGCGCATGTTTTATTGTTTCCTTAAATGCTTTGATAAATGCGCGGTTCTGCTGCTTTGACTTCACCGCAATTCGATAATAGCCTTCGCCCAGGTTATGGTAGTTTGCGCAGGAGCGGATCAAAAAGCCCTGCTCACGCATCAGCTCTACCAGATTCTTTGGGGTTGGCAAATAGAAAAATATATAATTGGCCTCAGAGCCATAAACCTTCGCTCCCAGCGCCTGCAGATGCGTCCGCAGATAGTAGCGCTCCTCTGCAACCAAAGCAAAGGATTCACGAAGATATTCCGTTTCCTTTAGTGCAGCCTTGCCTGCCTCCTGCGCCAGCACCGAAACGCTCCAGTCCTGTCCGCACTCATGCAGACGAGTATGCAAGGCTTCATCACTCGTCATGCAGTAGCCAAGGCGGATACCAGGCATGGCAAAGGTTTTGGTAAAGGCCTTCAGGATAATCAGCTCAGGATATTTTGCCAGCAGGTCGCGCAGGCTATACGCCTTACCTTCGCAGACAAAATCCATAAAGCATTCGTCAACAAGAAGATGTGCTCCTATCATGCGGCATTTCGCCAGCACTCTTTCCAGCTGCAATCTGCTCATAAGCTGTCCTGTAGGATTGTTCGGATTGCAGATAACCACAAGCTGCATTCTCGCCGTGATTTTACCTACAATATCACGCTCCGGAATAAAATCATTTTCCTCCGACAGATCATAGTAAGCAATGCGGCAGTTTACCGAACGCAGCGCCTTTTCATAATCAGCAAATGTTGGTGCTAAAAGCATGGCCTGTCTTGGCTTCAAGGCTAAGGCAAGACGGAACAGTACATCAGCAGCACCATTGCCGAAGAAAAGATATTCCTGCGGTACTTGCAGATATTCCCCTGTAGCCTGCGCCAGCTCACGGCAAAACGGATCAGGATAGTTCACGCAGCCCTTCAGAGCATGCTTGACTGCCTCCTTAATGCCGTTCGGCAGACCTAAGGGATTGATATTTGCAGAGAAATCTACAAAGGGCTTGCCGTCCTTCGTCGTCCGCTCAGTATAGATATCTCCGCCATGTTCATACTTATACATATTTTCAACCTGCTTTATTTTAAGATTAGACTGTTAACAAGGTAAACCAGAGAAAACAGTAATAAGCTAATAACAGCCGTCATGTAAAGCAGGTTGTTAACAGCTACAATATCCTCCGCCACGACCGGACGGATATTATCACCAATGGTATCCTTATGAACCAGCTTGCCAAAATAATAATGATCGCCGCCCAGCTGAATGTTCAAGGCACCGGCCGTAACCGATTCCGTCATCGCAGAATTGGGACTCAGATGATTGTAACGGTCGCGCCAGAAAATCTTCCATGCTCCCGCAGCATTCATATTTAGGAAATAGGATGCCAGAATCATCAAGATGCCCGTAATGCGTGCCGGAATTAAGTTGGCCACATCATCCAGCTTCGCTGCACAGCGCCCGAAATACAGGAACTTATCATTCTTATAGCCTACCATGGAGTCCATAGTATTGATGCCTTTATATAAAAAGGCTAAAGGAGCACCGCCGATAAACATATAAAACATCGGTGCAATAATGCCATCAGCAGTGTTTTCAGCAACTGTTTCAACTGCTCCCTTGGTCACTTCCTCTGCCGTGAGCTCCTTCGTATCACGTCCCACAATCCAGGACAGCTTTACACGCGCATCCTCAAGATCATTGTTATGCAGCGCCGTGTAAACCTTCATACTTTCGTCACGCAGACATTTCGTAGCAAAAATCTGGTAAAACATAATCGTTTCCAAAGCGAAACGCAGCCACGGACTAACCTGCTCCGCCAGCATCAGCACTGCATACGGCACGGCAAAGGACAGTGAAAGAACAATCACTACCATCAAGGCACCGCCGAGCAGTAATGCAGTTTTGCCGGGGGCAAGCAGCCGTCGTAGATTTTTCTCCAGAAAACCAATTAAATTACCAATTAAGCAGATTGGATGCGGCAGCCAATGCGGATCACCGAAAATTAAATCCAAGATAAAGCCTGCTACAATTGCGCCCAAGGTCATCATCAAAACAAAACTCTCCTTTATATCAAGCCACCAGCTTACAGCTGAGCAGCAAATTCACAGCAATGCTGTACAAAATTGCGGGCAAACTCAGGATTGCCCCACAGATGAATATGCGGATAACCGGCATACAAGGTCGGTGTCGCTGTCGCACATTCCCAGCTGCCGCGGCCGGAGGCCTTAGCAGCTAAAAAGCCTGTACCGTTATTGGTGCTGTCGGAATAATGGAACTCATGTCCATTGATTTTCTCGCCAGCCCTGCACAGTACATTATCCTGCTGAGCAGTGAGGTGAACGTAGCCAAAGCGCGTCAGCTTTTTCGTCATTGCCGACTCACCCGGCACAGCTCCTACCCAGTTATAAATCTTTTCGCCTTCGCAGTAGCGCTCCAAGAGATACATAAAGCCGCCACATTCAGCAAAGCAAGGCATTCCGCCGTCAATAGCGGTCTTGACCTCCTGCAGCAGCTCCTTGTTAGCCGCCAGCTGCTCGGCATAAAGCTCCGGGTAGCCTCCGCCCAATACAAGGCCGCTGATATGCTCCGGAAGATGCTTATCAGCAATTGGGCTGAAGGGAACAAGCTCGGCTCCCAGCTCAGTCAATAAATCAAGAGCATCCTGGTAGTAGAAGCAGAAGGCCTTATCCTGCGCAATAGCGATACGCGCCTTGCCTAAAGGCTCAAGGCTTACCTCATTATAAGACAAGGGCTGCGCTGCACGCGCAATTTCCAGCAAGGCTTCAAGGTCGACAGATTTCGCTGCCTGCACTGCAAGTCTTTCTACAATCTGCTGCAAATCGCCAATCTCCTCTGCTGTTACCAGCCCAAGGTGACGGCTTTCAAAATTGCAGTCCTGCATTGCCGGAAAATAGCCTAAAAGCTTCACACCGGTTTCCTGCTCAATAACATCCTTATAGAATAAATAGCTCATCGGATTAACATTGTTGAGAATCGCACCCACAATATGGCTGTCCTTACGGAAATCCTTAAAGCCCTTGATGGTCGCAGCAATGGACAAGGCAGCTCCCTTGCCGTTCACCACCAGAACCACCGGAACATCGCAGGTGCAGGCCAGCTCGTAGGCACTCGCCTCAGTGGTCTTGCCCATACCGTCGTAAAAGCCCATCGCGCCTTCGAAGACTGCCACGTCAGCCTGCTTGCTGTTCTTCGCTACAAGATAACGCGTAGTTTCTTTGCCCAGCATGAATAAATCAAGATTACGTGATTTAGCACCAATAACGCGCGAATGAAACATCGGGTCGATATAATCAGGCCCGCTCTTAAAAGCGGCGACCTTCAAGCCCTTTTCCATCAACGCCTTCAGCAGACCGCAGACAATCGTTGTCTTGCCGCTGCCGCTGCCAGGAGCACTAATCATAAAACGTGGAACCTTTACTTCAGCCATGTTAATCTTCCTTCTTCAACGCCGTCATTACATATACAGGATTTTGTGCCATCATCAGATTGTAGCTGCCGAGCTTTTTGCTGCGCGCCACAAAAACATTGACGATTTCCAGAGAATAATCGGGATGCTCCTTATAATAAGCAGCAACCTGCGCCAAGGTCTCCACCGTAATGGCGTTGATTACAATACGGCATTTGCTGTTCTTGGCATAGATTACATCCAGCATTTCACACAAATCACCACCGCTGCCGCCTACGAAAACGCAGTCGGGAGCAGGCATAGTTTTAATATTTTCCAGAGCCTCACCGGCGATGACATCCAGATTCATCAGGCCGAACAGCTCCTTATTTTTACCCAGCAGCTCCACAGCCACCGGATTACGCTCAAAGGCCCAGACCTTGCCCTGCTTAGCGATTAACGCCAGCTCGACAGAGCAGGAGCCGGTACCGGCACCAATATCATAAATCACATCTGTTGCCTTCGGCATCAGCTTGGACATAGATACGCTGCGTACCTCCTGCTTGGTCATCGGCACCTTGCTGCGCATAAACAAATCATCAGCCAGGCCATGCACAGTCGGCTCAAAGCAATTAGCCTCATCGTTGAGAAGCATCATCACAGACAATGACGGGAAGCTCAAGGCACTAATCTCCTCCGCCGTACCCTGCGTGATTTTTTCTTCAGGATAAGAAAGGTTTTCGCCAACATAGACAAGCACCTTACCTAAGCCATGCTCGCACAGCTGCTTGCACAGCGCCTGCGGAGAATGATCTCCGCCGGTCAGAGAGAATACTTTTTTATTTTGCGCTACAGCAGCAACCAAATTCTGATCACGTCCGTGCATGCTGACGATTTTGGCATCGTCCCATGAAAGCTGCAGCTTAGAAGCAAAATATACAAGACTGCTAATGCCGCAGTAACGCACACATTCGCAGTCCGGCAGCTTGCCGCTGATGGTTTTGGCAAGGCTGAAAAAGCCAACATCGCCGGAAACCAGCACCGCCAGCACATCCTTTGCAGGATCTGCCTTCGCTGCCACCTCAGCAATAGCCGAGGTTTTTATGGTATCATATACCGTTTTGCTGCTGTCCGCAAAGGCTGACAGCATGCGTTTGTCGCCAAGCAAAATATTGCTTGCGGCAATAGCCTGACGTGCTTCACCAGTCAAAAGATCCGGATTACCGGGACCTATACCGACAATGTTTACTCGCAATTTTTGCGACATTCTTCAGGCCTCCTTAATCTATACTTACAGGAAATTTTTTCTGTAAATAACTAACTATACCATTATAGCCATCGCCAACCTCTTCGCTAGCGCGGCCAATAACGATTAAGATGGCACCGGCAGCCTGCGCCGCCTCCACCTTCTCTGCAAAGCCGCCTACAGCGCCCGAGTCCTTCGTTACGACAAATTTGCTGTCGAACTTTTTGAACATAGCCACATTCAGCTCCTTGCTGAACGGCCCCTGCATGCAGACAATGCTTGCAGGCTTATAGCCTAAGGACAGCGCTGTATGCAGGCTGTTTTCCATAGGCAGGACGCGCAGGGCAATGCGCTCTGCATAATTTTCTACGCCAGTAAAGTCTGGCAGGTTTTTGCTGCCCGTAGTCAGGAAGATATTGCCGTCCAGATGATTCAAAAGCTCTACAGCCTCCGCAAAATCATGCACGCAAATAGCATCCGTCGTATCGCCTACCGGGCGCACAAGGCGCAGATATTCTGTCTGCTCCTCGGCACAGGCCTGCTTAACCGTTGCCGTAACTACTGTTGCGTAGGGATGCGTAGCGTCAATGACGCACGCCGGACGTTTAGCTGCC
>URVO01000104.1 GCA_900551335.1 uncultured Phascolarctobacterium sp. | reverse complement strand
TTTATAAAGCTGTATAGTAAGCTTTTGAAGCTTTCCTGGATTTTCCACCGGTGTACCTAATCCAGTTACATTAGCTAAGTACGGTATTTTTAATAATTGACAAGCTATGCCACCATATACATTAGGCTTAATATTATATGTTAAAACTACATCTGGTTTTTCTTTTTTTAAAACACCAATGTACTTCCACATCAACATTAAGTCAGAAAAAGGATTTGTACCATGCCGGCCAGTTTCAACACCAATTAATTTTGCGCCCATTGCTTTTAATTTATCTTGATGCTTTAATAACTTCAAACCCTTCATCAATTAATCTCTCAATAATGGCACCACGTAAATTAAAAGCATATGTTGTATCATTAATCAACATAACTGCTTTTTTCATTTTTTACTCCTTCATCGCCGTCTTCTGTCCCTCAGCAACACCTTCCGTACTTTCAGGCACAAACAAAATCTTTATCGTCGCAAAAATTATGCGCAAATCCTCCCAAAAGCTGGGATTAGATATATACATCAAGTCCATCTGCAGCTTGTCGTATGGCGTCGTGTTGTACTTGCCATATACCTGCGCGTAGCCTGTAAGACCAGCCTTCGCCTGCAAGCGCAAAGAAAACTCCGGCATCTCCTTCACATACTGGCTGGCAATTTCCGGTCGCTCCGGACGCGGACCAACGACGCTCATGCTGCCGCCGATGATGTTCAAAAGCTGTGGCAGCTCGTCAATACGCACCTTGCGTATGAAATGGCCTACAGGCGTAATGCGGTCATCCTTATCACCGGTCGACAGCCTTGCAACACCGTCCTTCTCTGCATCCACGCGCATAGAGCGGAACTTGAGCACATCGAACTCCTTGCCATCCTGCGTCAGGCGGCGCTGCTTATAAAACACCGGACCGCCATCCGTTTTAATAGCAATAGCCGTAATCAGCATCAGCGGCGAAATCACCAGGAACAGCGCACCTGCGGAAACCACGTCGAAGGTACGCTTTGCAATCGTATGCCACGGAGACGGATTATAACGGCCCACGCGCAGCATCGGCAAATGGAACATATGCATCTGCTGCGCACCGCTCATCAGCACGTCGCCGATACGCGGCACAAGATACATCATAATGCCATGCTCCACGCAATATTTCAGGATGACATTACGCTCATGACTATGCACACCGCTGACAAAAACAGTCTGCGCATTATGCAGCAGGTCGATATTAGCAATGCACTGCTCCACTGTCAGCGTCTTGATTACCGTGAACTTCTTCTCAAAGCCATAATCCTGAATCAGCTTCTCCATGCCCTGGCGCTCGTCGTAGACGATAATCGTCTTCGTCGCAGGGAACAGGATATAGTAAGCGACATGAGCCGCCATGCTCCAAAGTCCGGACAGCACCAGCTGCACGGCAAAGGTTGCTAGAACTGGCCATATACTCGGCAGCTGACGCTCCAGCAGAACCGTCACCACATACATGATGCCGCTCGTCATCATCACAGCCAAAGCCTGACTATACACGCTCTCGGAAATGCGGTTCAGCGAAATCCAAAAGCCGCCATACACCCTGCCAAAAATCATATACAATACGGCATACAACGCCACGACAACCCAATTGCCACGGTCATAAAACGGCAAGGCTATATGCTGTGCATAATAATTAAACCAACCCCAGGCAAACGGCATGGTTATCAAGAACACATTAAATAGTTTTAATAAACGTAATATAAACTCTCGTATAAATATACTCATCATAAACCCCTTTGCTATCTAAAACCCTTCCCTTACTTCCTCAAAACAGCAGCTTTTCTTCTTTTCACTACTTCAACAACGCAAAATTACCAATGCCTTACTTTCCATTGTCCCCCCCACGTGCATCTTTGTGCCCGTAGTAGTAATAATAACCATAGCCATAGCCGTGATGCTCGCTGCGCACCTTGTTCAGCACTACGCCGAGGATATTCGCACCGGCGTGGACGAGCTGGTTCTTCACCTCACGCGCCATCTCCACCTTCACCTCGCCGCTGTCGATGACCATGATCAGGCCATCCACCATGCGGCCCAGCACCAAGGAGTCCGTAACAGGCAGCACCGGCGGCGTGTCGATTAGCACATAATCGTACTCCTCTTTCGCACGCTGCAAAATGTTCTGCATACGCTCGCTGCCCAGCAGCTCGCTCGGGTTCGGCGGAATCACGCCTGAGGTCAATGCATCAAGGCCTTCAATAGCTGTTGCTTGCACAGCATCGGCAACTGCTGTGCCCATGCTGATGCAGCTTGAAAGACCAACCTTATTGGATAAATTGAAGTTCTTGTGTACAGTAGGATTGCGCATATCGCAGTCCATAATCAGCACTCTTTTTCCAGCTTGCGTCAAAACGATAGCCAAGTTTGCCACCGTCATGCTCTTGCCTTCATTCGGCGTGCAGCTGGTGATGGCGATAGTTTTCAGCTCCTTGCCTGCCTGTGCAAACTGGACGCTGGTACGGATTACCCTGTACGCTTCTGCTGCAGGGTTTTTCGGATCATTTTGTGTTACTAAATTTAAGCCTTCCATACTTTCCTCCAGATTTTTGTCAACAGGCCGGGGCCCTTGTCATTCTTTTCCATATCCTTGCGCAGATCGTTGATATCCGGCACGCTGCCAAGTACGGGCAGGTCCAGATAATTCGCTACGTCGTCGCTGTTCTTAATCGTTCTGTTCAGCAGCTCGCGTACAACCACGAAGCCGCTGCTTGCCAATGCACCGAGCAACGCTGCTAATATTAATGTCAGCACCTTCTTCGGCTTCGCAGGCTTATCGGGCAGTGTGCCGCTGTCGACAACCTGCACCTCGGTAGCTACGCTTGCTTCGGCAACCTTTGCTTCCTCCACGCGTTTTGCCAGCATAACATAGATTTCGTTCGCTACCGTAACATCACGCATCAAATTTACAAACTCCTGCTCCTTATCGGAGAGGTTACGGATATCTGCCTTGTTGTCGTTATCAATTTGCGCTAACTTAGCCAGATTGCTCTGCGCTACGCTTGCCTCAGCCTCGCTTTGGAACTTCGCTGCCAAAAGCTGCTGGTGTACAGGGTTATCGCTCGGCGCTTGCAGGGAAGCAACCTTGTTGATTTCGCTGTTAATTTTTTGCTTTAATTTAGCAATCTCTTGCTCCACCTGCTTAACCTTGGGATGCTGCGCAGTATACTTGTCGAGATAGCTGATACGCTCGCCCTCTAATTGAGCCAGCTGAGTGTTATAAAGCTGGATGCTTTTGTTATCAGCAATCGAAGCTGCTTCGCCGTTGAGCTGCGCATTGGCAGACGCCAGGCGTGCGTTCGCCGTCGCCAGCGCCACCCTGTTCTCCGCATTCAGCTTATCGACCATACCCATTTTCTCGGTCGCCAGCTTGACTGCATCGTCAGGCGCGATAATATCATTCGCCTTCTTGTACTCCGTCAGCTTATCCTCAGCGTCCTTCAGCTCTTTTTTCGCTGTCGCTGTGCGCTCTTCAATAAAGCCGCGCGTAGCCTTCTGCTGGTCGCGAGAAAGCTCCGTCAGACGGTTCAGGAAGCCTTCGACGATTAAGCTGTTAGCCTTCTGCGCCTTTTCTGCTGTATTCGCACGCACGGTCAGCTGCATAATTTCGGTATCCTTAAAGGGTGCAGTTGCTACCTTGCCTTTTACATAGCCTGCATAATCAGGAAACTTGCCCTCTTTATTCGGCTCTTCGGTTTTCTCAATTACCGGCACGATAACGCTGCGGCTCTTCAAAATCTCCGCATACGTATTCATCAGCTGGGTATTCGCCATAGCGTTGCCCATCGGCATAGATTCCAGCAAGCTGCTGCCAATGCCCTTCGGCTGTTTTACGCGCAGCAGCGCCTGAGATTCGTACACTGGCGTTGCGACTGCCAGATACACGCCTGCCGCCACAATGCACACGCCCGTCACACGTGCAATATTCGCCGCGTTGCGCTTCAGAATCGCGCCAATCTCGCGCAGGTCTATAGTAATTTCTTCTTCGTTGAAGTTGTTGCTCACGCTTATTTCTCCTTCACTTAGTCGTTATCGTTCTTAATCTCACTTACATAGTACGCAGCACTCAAGAACGGCATAATATCTCTACTGAAGATTACCTTATGATTGCTCGTCAAATACAAGCAATCTCCCTCGTTCAGCACCACATTCGCCTTCTGATCCGCCTTCGTCAGGAAGTTGTTCACATTCAGCTTCTCCACCTCAGTCGAGCCGGCACGCACGAGGAACACATTTTTCTTCGCAGCCTTCTCCGTAAAGCCCTCAGCCTTCGCCAAAGCATCAATCACCTTATGGCTCTTCTCCAGCTCATAAAGACCGGGACGCTTAATCTCGCCCAAAACATACACACGCGTCGTGCCCAGCTTCATCACATTCACACTGATGCTCGGCGTAACAAGGTACTGACTAAAACGATTCGCCAGCTCCTCACGGAACTGCGCCACCGTCTTGCCCGTCACATCCACGTCGCCAATCAGCGGAAAGCTCACCTTGCCGTCCGGACGGACAACATAAGGACTGTTTGTTGCACCTGAAGCCATCGGCGTACTCAAATCCTCGTGACCATACACGATAACCTGCAGCACATCTCCGGGACACATAATATAATCTGTCGTGTTTTGCGCATTAGCTGCACCTGCCGTCAAGCTAAACGCACTCAGTGACGCCGCCAACCCCAGCGCCAGAATTGTTTTTCTCATGTTCTCTCTCCTTATATTCGTTAGTTAAATACCTTATATATCTTCTCTAGTAATACCCTCTCCGCCGCGCCAGCGACAGAGGAGTATCATAGCAATAATTGCGAATTCCTTACCCAAACAACCTACTCCAAAACCCCTTCTTCTCCCTCACAATCTCCAAAATCTCCTCAACCTCAATCCTCTCACCAGCAACAAGCCTCTCAGGATTCTCCTCGCAAATGCGCCTGCACTCCGCTTCACCTGCCAGCTCACGGATAACCTGCACTCCCTCGCGCATATCCGTATCCCTGCCCACAGCTCTGTGCGCATCGCTGCCAATGAAGTCGACAAGGTGATTGCGTAAGAGCAGCTTCGCCGCCCGCTGGGCGGCCTCGCCAAACCTTCCGGCAAAGCTGCCTGCGTTGCATTGCAAAAACAATCCCTCCTTGCGCCACTTGAGCAATTTCTCCGTCTTCGCCATCAGTTCCGGATAACGCTCCGGATGTGCCAGAATCGGCACCACGCCCTTTAAGCGCAGCTCATACCAGAAATCATCCGCATATTGCGGCAGGAAATGCATCGGCAATTCCACCAGCATATAGGTCACGGCCTGCTTGCCAAACGCTTCAC
>URVO01000103.1 GCA_900551335.1 uncultured Phascolarctobacterium sp. | reverse complement strand
ATGTAGTATAATGAAGAAGAAATTTTTTTACGACAGCCTAAAAATGCTTAGATGCGAGCAGCGGCGACGACCTCGTACTAAAAATACGTGTAGGAGCCGCCGTGAAGCAGATGAGCGCTTAGAGGCTGTCGAGCGAGGTATTATATGAGAAACAAAATAATTGACAATATGCGCGGCCTCTGCATGCTCGGCGTCATCGGCATCCACATCGGCAGCCTGGCGCTGGCGCCCAACAGCTTCACTCTTTATCTGCTTTTGGAAATTTTAAGCCGCTACAGCGTCCCCTCCTTTTTCTTTATCTCCGGCTACGGTCTGGCTTGTACCGATAAAGGTCTGCTGGCCGGCAGCGCACTGAATTATATCGACTTTATGAAGAAGCGTCTGCGCGGCGCAGGCCTGCCCTATGTAAGCTGGTCGCTGTTCTACATGCTCTACTTCTGGCTGATTCTGCCGCCTGGCTTCGTCAGCTGGGAGCCGCTGCATGTCGCCTTCGTCCTCTTCTTCGGCCTGGGCTGCTACCATCTGTACTTCATGGTCATCCTGCTGTGGTTCTACGGAACCTATCCGCTTTGGCGCAAGCTTCTGCGTATAATTATACACCATAATCATGCTTTTATGCTAGTACTATTATTTATTTTTCAGCTGCTTTTCAACTGGTGGACGACGCACCCTGGTGTCAACAGCAGCACTTGGAGCGTTTTGGCGAAGAATTTCTTTGATTATCGCCTGAACTACCTGCCGCTGCATTATCTGCTCATCTTTATCGGTGGCGGTCTGGCAGCGGTGTATTGGGAGAAATTTCTCGCACTTTTGCATAAGTATGCGGCAGGTGTTATTGTACTATACCTAGCCTCGATTGGCTGGGACGTGTACAGCTGCTACGACGCAGTAAAAAGCAAGGGCTACAGCCTGCTTGACCTCGCTAACACCTATCATCAGCTCAGTCCGCAGGGCCTTGTCTACACCATCGGCTCGATTCTGTTCTTCTGCCTCGCCCTCGACTGGCTTGAACGCAAAGCTAACAGCACTATTGATATGGGTAACTCTTGCGACACTACTAATATGGGTAACTGTCGCGGCACCACTGATATGGCTCCCCTTGAGGGGAGCTGTCGCCGTAAGGCGACTGAGGGGTGCACCCCCGCAGCCCTCATCTACAAGGCCATCAGCGTCCTCTCCGCCTACTCCATGCTCATCTACTTTGTGCATCCGCTCCTGCTCGACTGGATCACCAGCGCCGCCAATTACTTCGGCATCATCATGACCGTGAAGAAGGTGACGCTCGCCTACGTGCTGCTCGTCTGCGGCTCGCTGGCGCTCAGCGTACTGCTCACGCGCCTGTTCGCCAAATGCGGCACAGCAAAGCTGCTCTTCACGGGCAAGAGGTAGTGCTTTACATTTACCTACGAAAAGAGTATACTATACACGTAATTTTCTAAGGAGGTTTTTCAGATGTTTAAAACACGTAAGGTTGTTATTGTCGGCGCAGGCCACGTAGGTTCTCACGTCGCTCTGTCTCTGATTCAGTCTGGCGAAGCCGACGATATTGTTCTCATTGATATACTTAAGGAAAAGGCCGCTGCGCAGGCGCTCGACCTGGACGATGCCGTAAGCGGCTCGCTCTGCGGCCGCGACGTGCGCATCCGCGCCGGTGAATATACCGAGCTCAACGACGCTGACATTCTCGTTATGGCCTTTGGCCGCAGCCGTCGTCCCGGCGAAACTCGTCTGGACATGTTCGACGATTCTATAAAAATGGCACAGGAGGTTATCAGCCACCTCAAAACCGTAGACTTCAAGGGCATTATGATCAGCATCTCCAATCCTGCTGACATTATCTGCGAATATATCCGCCGTCAGATGGGCTGGGAGGCACACCGCTGCTTCTGTACCGGCACCAGCCTCGAAACCTACCGTCTGCTGCGCGTGCTGAGCCGCGAAACAGGCTATGCCCGCAAATCCATCCAGGCCTTCTGCATGGGCGAGCACGGCAACTCCAGCTTCGTAGTCTGGTCTCGCATCCGCATCGGCAGCAAATGCTTCATGCAGCTGCGTGCTGAACGCCCTGAGCTGGGCAAGCTCGACCTGGACGACCTGCAGCTACAGGTAAAGCGCGCCGGCGATATCGAGGTTGACGGCAAGGGCTGCACCGAATTCGGCATTGCCAACGTAGCCTGCATGCTCATCAAAGCCATCTTCCATGACGAAAAGCTCATCTGGCCCTGCTCTACCGCTCTGAACGGCGAATATGGCCAAAAGGACGTTGCCGCCGGCGTGCCCTGTATGATCGGTAAAAACGGCGTCGAAGAAATCCTCGTCTGCAAGCTTACTGAAGAGGAGCAGGCGAAGTTCAACGCCTCCTGCGATATTCTGCGCGGCTTCCTCGACAGAGCAGCAACGTTGTAAGGCAAGCATAAGCTAAAAAACTGCATAAAAAAGGGACTGCAGCAGCTCCGCGCGAGCTTGCTCCAGTCCTTTTTTTTCTGTGAAATTTAAAGCTCCCGCTGCCTTCCGGCAACGGGAGTTTTCAACGTATGCAGATAATTTACTTTGCGTAATCAACAGCGCGGGTTTCGCGGATAATAACCACCTTGATCTGGCCGGGATATTCCATCTCAGCTTCAATCTTTTTAGAGATATCGCGCGCCAGCAGTACGGCAGAGGCATCGTCAATCACATCAGGCTTAACCATGATGCGGATTTCGCGACCAGCCTGTACAGCATAGCATTTTTCAACACCATCGAAGGATTCGGAGATTTCCTCCAGACGAGTCAGGCGCTTCAGATAGCTTTCCAGCGTCTCGCGTCTAGCACCGGGACGAGCAGCAGAAACTGCGTCCGCAGCGGATACCAGAACTGCCTCCACGCTCTTCGGCTCGCAGTCACCATGATGCGCCAGAACAGCGTTGATAACAAGCTCGGACTCGCGGAACTTCTTAGCGATTTCGCCGCCGATTTCCACGTGAGAGCCTTCCATCTCATGGTCAATTGCCTTGCCGATATCATGCAGCAGACCTGCACGCTTAGCAAGCACAACGTCTACGCCCAGCTCAGAAGCCATCACGCCTGCCAGGTTTGCAACCTCAACAGAGTGGTTCAGCACATTCTGACCATAGCTGGTGCGATATTTCAGACGGCCCAAAAGCTTGATCAGCTCAGGATGCAGGCCATGCACGCCAACCGCAAAGGTTGCCTGCTCGCCAGCCTCCTTAATCTTCTGTTCAACCTCTTTTTGAGCCTTCTCGACCATTTCTTCAATACGGGACGGATGAATACGACCGTCGTTAATCAGCTTTTCCAAAGCAATGCGGGCAACCTCGCGGCGCACCGGATCAAAGCCGGAAATAATAACTGCCTCCGGAGTATCGTCGATAATCAGGTCAATGCCGGTCAGAGTTTCCAGAGTGCGGATATTACGGCCCTCGCGACCGATAATGCGGCCCTTCATCTCATCATTCGGCAGACCAACAACGGAAACGGTGGTCTCAGCAACATGGTCAGCAGCGCAGCGCTGAATTGCCAGAGAGATAATCTCGCGAGCCTTTCTGTCAGCATCATCCTTAGCCTGCTGCTCCAGCTCCTTGACCATCATTGCGGAATCATGCTTAACCTCATCCTCGAGAGATTGCAGCAGCTCCTGCTTTGCCTCGTCACTTGTCAGGCCGGAGATACGCTCCAGCTCTACCTGACGTTTTTGCAGCAAGGCTTCAGCCTTATCCTGAGTAGCGTTCAGGCGCTGCTCCTTAGATGCCAGCTTCTCTTCCTTGCGTTCGAAGGACTCCATTTTTCGGTCCAGGTTTTCTTCCTTTTGCTGCAGACGGCGCTCCTGACGCTGCAGGTCACTACGTCTGTCTTTATTTTCACGTTCCATTTCCGAACGTAAACGATGGATTTCTTCTTTAGCCTCCATCATAATTTCCTTGCGCTTGGCATCGCCAGCCTGTTCTGCATCCTGTACGATGCGGATTGCCTGCTCTTCAGCAGTAGCAATCTTGCTTTCAGCAACGTTTTTGCGGACTAAATAGCCCACCGCGCCGCCAGCCAGACCAACGACAACAGCTGTACCGATAATTTCTAAAATAGTCCTCACCTCCTAGTTTTAAAATTTTCCAAGATTTTTTTGCATAGCAACAACAGGCGCCCTAGCGTCTGCTATAAATGTCCTTATTCCGTTGAATCCATAATTAATTAATCTATAAAAATTAACTTATTAGTTATTCTGAAACAGGGCAAAAGTGAAAGCAACATGAAAGTCGCTGTCTCGTGAAAAATTGGTAACATTTACACGATTGGATAATTACATTATAGTAAAATTTAGACGTTCTGTCAAACTGCTTTTTCCACTATATATAGTGTTTGAAAAGTGTAGTCATAGTATAATCCAAAAGAAAAACCCCGGGCCGCAACCCCGAGGCTTCTCTTTAGCGTGTCAGAATGTCTAACAGCATTATCCTTTAGTCAAAATCAGTATAGCGTATGCATAGCTGCTTGTCAATTATTAAGCAGAAAATTCACACCTAGCTGAAGTTTTCCCTATGCAGCCTGTCGAGCAGCACACGCATATAGCCCGAGCCAAAGCCACGAGCCGCCATAAACCGCCCCGCCGCCGCATACAGCTTTTTGTCCAACGCCTGCGCCCCGGCCAGCTTTTTTCTGTTACGCTGCACGAACAGCTCCGCCGCGTTCGCAGCGTGCTCTGCCTCCAGCTCCGGCGTGAAGCGCTCCATAAGCTCCGCTATAAGCTCTGCGCCCACGCCGCGCTTGCTCAGCTCAGCCTTCAGGTGCTGCCTGCCATAGCAGCGCTTCGCCAGCCAGCCCTCGTACACGCGCGCCGCATAGCGCTCGTCGTCCACCAGGCCGTAATGCTGCAGCTTCTCCAGCACTTGCTGGCTCTGCTCCGCATCTGCGCCCTTCTGCTGCAGACGCTCCAGCATTTTTTTCTCGCTGTAATCTCTATAGGAAAGCAGATTCAGCGCACAATCGTAAGCCTCCTGTGCGCTGCTAAACTGCTTTTTTTCCTTAGAGCTCGTCCTTGAAGATCGGCTCCACATCCTGCATCTGCTCCTCTGCTACATCCTTGTCAGCACCAGGCTTGGCAATCGTCACAGCACGGATTTTCGACTCAATCTCCTGAGCAATCTGCGGATTCTCGCGCAGGAAGTCCTTAACCTTCTCCTTGCCCTGACCTAAGCGGACATCGCCATAGGAATACCAGGCACCGCTCTTGTTGATGATATCCAGGTCTGCGCCTAGGTCAACAAGGCAGCCCTCATGAGAAATGCCCTTGCCATACATAATATCGAACTCAGCCTGACGGAACGGCGGAGCAACCTTGTTCTTAACCACCTTCACG
>URVO01000102.1 GCA_900551335.1 uncultured Phascolarctobacterium sp. | reverse complement strand
ATATGTTTATTTGTTTGACCGGCAAGAAGGCTGCACCCCTGCCTTAGCATCGGTCTTTTTTTGAGGAGGAAATGTTCTATGTCACCCACATCCCTATTACGCGGTATCGCGTTCTTACTGCTTTTGCAATGGATATCTACACTCATTATCAACGCCCTCGGCGTTCCCTTTCCGCCGTCTTTGCTCGGCATGCTGATTCTCACGGCTCTGCTCTGCGGCAAGGTTATTCCGACATCATCTATAGAAGGAATATGTGATATTCTGATTTCCAAAATGGGTATGCTGTTTCTGCCTGCCGGCGTCAGCGTGCTCTTATATGTTGACGTTATCAAGGCTGAGTTCGTGCCTATCGTCGCTACTACTATAATCTGCAGCATCGTCGTACTCACCGTAACGGCCTTCTTCCTGCAGTCCGTGCTTAACGGAAAGGAGAATCACTAATGCTGTTTCCTGACGCTTTACTTAACTCGCCGCTCTTCGGCATTGGCCTGACCGTTATCCTTTATGCGATGAGCGAAATCATCGTCGACCGCTTCAAATTAAATATAGTACCGCCGTTCGTCATCGCCTGTCCACTCGTCATCTGCGTTATCGCCTTCGTTCCCGGCGTAGAATACAAGCAGTACCAGGCCGGCGCCGAGTTCATCAACTTTCTGCTCGGTCCTGCCACCATCGCGCTGGCGCTGCCCTTATATAAAAACCGCCAGATTATCATGGAGAAGGCTGCGGCTATCACCAGCGGAGTAACCATCGCCACTTTGGCAGCCATCATCGTCGTTTACTTCTGCGGCAAAGCGTTCGGCGCCAGCGAGCAGGTGCTGATTTCGCTGATTCCCAAGTCCGTCACCACGCCTATCGCTATCGACGTTTCCAAAACGCTCGGCGGCATCCCTGCACTGACCACGGCAGCCGTAATCTTTACGGGTATGCTGGGCGCAACCTTTAACCACAAGGTTATGTCGCTGCTCGGCATCAAAAATGACCTTGCTATTGGTCTGGCCATCGGCGCCTCCAGCCACGGTCTCGGCACCAGCTCCTGTGCCAGCGTCAGCCCTGTGCAGCTCGCCATTGGCGGCGTAGCGATTGCGCTGACAGGCATCAGTACATCGATACTCGCGCCTCTGCTGCTGCCAATTTTAAAAAGTATATGGTAAGATAAATTTTCTGTCCGGCATCTGCCGGGCAGATTTTTTTTATAAGTTTAAAAAATGCCCCAAAATGGTGTGTATAAGAGTGAGAAGAAAAAATGCTGAGACCGTCTTCAGTCTCAGCATAAAAAAACATATAAATTTTTACTTGCCTAAAATTTCGTTGACATAGTTCACTGCGCTGACAGCGTTCGGCGCATAATGCTCCGCGCCAATCTCATCTGCATATTCCTGCGTCAGCACCGCGCCGCCGACAACAATCCTGCAATCGCACTCCTTATGCAGCTCAGCAATCGTGTCCTCCATAGCGCCCACAGTCGTCGTCATCAAGGCAGACAAGCCGACAACCTTCGCCTGCGTCTCCTTCGCCGCCTGCACCACAGTCTCTACCGGCACGTCCTTGCCTAAGTCGATAACACGGTAGCCATAATTTTCTAGCAGCACCTTGACGATGTTTTTGCCGATATCGTGAATATCGCCATGCACCGTTGCAATCAGTACCGTCTCGCCCTGCGTTTCGCCTACGCCCACAGCCTCGCGGATAACCTCAAAGGCCGCCTTCGCTGCATCTGCGCTCATGAGCAGCTGCGGCAAAAACAGCGTTTTCTTCTCAAAGCCATGGCCCACGAAGTCGAGCGCCGGAATCATGTACTTGTTGATAACGTCCAAGGGCTTTTCGCTCTCCAGCGCCTTTGCAGCAGCCTGACGCGCAGGTCCCTGCAAGCCCTTGACAATCGCGTCATACAGGCCCAGCTCGCTGACCACAGTTGCCGCAGCCTTCGGCGCATCTGCATAATGCTGCACATATTCCTTGCAGCCCTCGTCATAGCCTGCAAGCGCACGGAAGCCGTAATAAGCATCCATCATCGCCTTGCTCTGCGGATTGATGATGCCGCAGGACAGACCTGCAGCCAGCGCCATCGAGAAGAAGGTGCTGTTAACAGCGTCGCGTCCCGGCAGACCGAAGGAAATATTCGACACGCCCATAACCGTGTTGATGCCACGCGCCTTCATCGTGCGGATAACCTCGCAGGCAATCGCCGCATTCTCCGCACCCGTAGAAATCGTCAGTGCCAGCGGGTCAACAACGATGTTGCGGCTTTCAATGCCATACTCCGCCGCGCGCGCGATAATCTTATCGGCCACAGCAATACGTCCTGCCGCCGTCGCCGGAATGCCCTCGTCGTCAAGGCACAGCGCTACGAGTACCGCGCCGTATTTTTTCGCCAGCGGCAGCACATGCGCAAGGCTGTCCTCCTTGCCGTTGACGGAGTTCAGCATCGGCTTGCCGTTATACAGGCGCAAGGCACGCTCCATTGCCTCGTAATTGGAGGTATCAATCTGCAGCGGTGTATCCGTAATCGCCTGCAAAGCAGGTACAGCCTGCGCAATCAGCGCCGGCTCATCAATGCCCGGCGTGCCGACATTCACGTCCAGCACCTGTGCCCCCACGCCAATCTGCTCCAGACCAAGGCGGCAGACATAATCAAGGTCATTATTTGCCAAAGCTTCCTTCAGACGCTTTTTGCCGGTCGGATTGATGCGTTCGCCAATGATAATCGGTCCTTCGCCAAGGTGAACCGCCTTGCCGTAGGAGGACACAGCCGTCAGGCGGCACTCGCGCGTGCCGCCCGGCTGCAGGCTCTTGCATTTGGCAATCATCTGCGAGATATGCTCCGGCGTCGTGCCGCAGCAGCCGCCGACGATGCTTGCGCCCTGCTGCGCCAGCTCGTACATCAGCTCAGCATATTTCTCCGGCCCTACGTCGAAGCAGGTCTTGCCGTCGCGCTGCACAGGCAGGCCGGCATTCGGGTTGATAATCAAGGGCAGGCTGACAGCCTTGAGCATCTGCGGAAACAGCTTGCCCACCTGCACCGGTCCCAGACCGCAGTTGAAGCCGATGGCATCAACGCCAAGGCCCTCGCACATCAGCGCAGCTGCCTCAACAGTCGCACCCGTCAGCAGCTTGCCGTCCTCGTCAAACGTCATAGTGACGCAGACAGGCAGGTCGCTGTTTTCCTTAGCCGCCAGCACAGCAGCCTTAATCTCATAGGTATCGCTCATCGTTTCGATGAGGATTAAATCTGCTCCGGCAGCCGCGCCATAGCGCACCATCTCGCCATACGCTGTCACTGCCTTTTCAAAGGACAGGTCGCCATAGGGCTGCAGCAGCTTGCCCGTAGGACCAAGGTTCAGCGCCACAAATTTATTTTCACGTCCGCCGCAGGCCTTCTTGGCAATCGCCACCGCAGCCTCAATCGTCTGCTTGCAGTCAAGACCGCTGCCTGCCAGCTTCAGCGGATTTGCACCAAAGGTGTTGGACTTTACGATATTCGAGCCGACATCCAGATAGCTGCGATGCACAGCCTCGACAATATCAGGGTGAGTAAAGTTCCAGCTTTCCGGCAGCTCACCGGGCTGAAGGCCGCGTGCCTGCAGCTGGGTACCGGTGGCACCGTCAAAAAATAGCATTTGCTTACCTAATAATTCCTTAAAAGTCATTAAAGTCAATCTCCTCAAATCAATATCTCTATTTCGCCTGCACGCAAAAAAGCAGCGCAGACACTATTCAGCGTCCCTGTAGGGACAGTTTATATTCTTGCAGGTCATACATTTATTCCACACGCACTCAACGTTTTCCGACAGGCCGATAATCGCCGTCACCGACTTCGACGGTGCCATCATCAGGCCGTCCGTCAGCGTGAGTCCGATGCGTTTGGCGCAGTCCAGCACGGCAAAGAGCTGCTTCTGCTCCTCCAGCCGCCAGTCGCCATAGCCAGGGGAAAAGCGTGGACGCTGTGCCAAGCCCTCCGTCTCCGCCTCCGCCTGCACGCTGTCGCAATAGCTCTCAATGAGCGCCGCCGCCACAGCCTGCGCCGCTGCTCCCTCAGCCACGCTGCCCAGAGCCAGACGGCGAATCGCCACGTCCACCCTGCTGCCCAGCGTTGCGCCTAAAAGCAGCACCTTGTCACAGCCCTTGAGATGTGCTGCCAAATCACGCGAGGTGAAGCGCACGCCTACGTCGAGCGTCACGCCCTCCGCATCCACGGTAACGCCATGCTTGCGCAGCACATAACGCGCCTGCACCTCGTTGCGCAGCTTCAGATACGCCACATCGACCAGCACGCCTGCTGCCTCATCATCCTGCTTTGCGCCCAAATAGCGCAAGGCTTCTTTTCTATTGTATTCCATTAATCTACAATCTCCGACAGATTATCCATTATCCCCTTAAAAATTTCCGGCTTATTCATCGTATAGATATGTACATTGTCAAAGCCGTTGGAAATAAGATCGATAATCTGGCCTGTTGCATAGGCGATACCTGCCTGCTTAAGCGCCTCCGGCTTATCCGCAAATTTCTCCACCATCGCACGGAACTGCGGCGGCAGCTTCGTGCCGCTGAGCTGGCAGATGCGGATAATCTGCTTGGCATTCGTCACCGGCATAATGCCCGGCACGACAGGCACATTGATGCCTGCACGCAGCAGACGGAACATATAATTATACAGAATCGTGTTATCGAAGAACATCTGCGTCACGAGAAAGTCCACGCCTGCCTCCACCTTATACTTGGTGTTTTCAATATCCTGCTCCAACGAGCCGGATTCAGGATGTCCCTCGGGATAAGCAGCGCCGCCAACGCAAAAATCGCCCTGCTCCTTGACAAAGCGCATTAAATCGCTGGCATGAGCAAAGCTGCCCTGATGGTCGCCCTGCATATCAGCCGGAATATCGCCGCGCAGCGCGAGAATATTATTCACGCCATGACCCTGCAGCTGCTGCAGCACCTCGGTAATTTTTACCTCGTCTGCCTTCACGCAGGTCAGATGCGCCAGCGCCGGCAGGCCGTTATCCTGCACCTCCTTCGCCAAGGCCGCAGAATAGCCGACGGTGCTACCGCCTGCACCATAGGTGACGCTCATATAGGACGGCTTGACTGCGGCAATCCTGTTGACAATCTCCAGACTGTTCTGCAGCTCTGCGCCCTGCTTCGGCGGAAACAGCTCACAGGACAGATGAATGCGTCCATCATTTAAAATTTCAATTATCTTTTTATTATGCATAATACTCCCCCCATTTTTAAGCATTTGCTAGTAATTTTAACAGTTTCATGCTTCCTTTGCAAACAAAAAACATTATTTTACACTATTTCCCCAGCAAAGCCTAGTAAAATGCTAACTTTGTTACATAATAAAAGCCGCAGCCAAAATGACTGCGGCAAG
>URVO01000101.1 GCA_900551335.1 uncultured Phascolarctobacterium sp. | reverse complement strand
GGAGTTTTTGATTATGTCCGGCCGCAGTCTGCCACATGCAGTCATGATGATGATTCCTGAGCCGTGGGGCAAAAATCCGCATCTGGACAGCGACCTTAAGGCCTTCTTTGAATATCACAACTCGCTGATTGAGGCGTGGGACGGTCCGGCGGCGATGGCCTTTACTGATGGCCGTACCATCTGTGCTGCGCTGGACCGCAACGGTCTGCGTCCGTCACGCTATTATATTACGAATGATGATACCATCGTTTTGGCTTCTGAGGTCGGCGTGGTGGATATTGACCCGGCGACTATCGTAAAAAAGGACCGCCTGCGTCCCGGTCGTATGCTGGTAATCGATACGGTGGAGGGGCGCATTATCGGCAACGATGAAATCAAGCATCAGATTGCGCAGGAGCATCCGTACCGCAAGTGGCTGGACGAGAACTCTATTAAGCTGAAAAATATTCCGCTTAAGAGCGAGCTGCCGGCCTGTGATATGCAGACATTGCTGCAGCGTCAGCGTGCCTTCGGCTATACGCTGGAGGATTTGACGAAGTTTTTACGGCCGATGGCTGTGAAGGGCATAGACCCGCTGGGCGCCATGGGCAACGATGCGCCGCTGGCCGTGCTCAGCGAGAAGCCGCAGCTTTTATATAATTATTTCAAGCAGCTTTTTGCGCAGGTTACGAATCCGCCTATCGACGCTATCCGCGAGGAGGTCTTTACCGATACGACGAGCGGCATCGGGCCGGAGCTAAACCTGATTGATCCGCAGCCGGAAAGCTGTCACCAGATTTCTGCTGAATCGCCTGTGTTGAGCAATGTGGAGCTGGCGAAGCTGAAGCATATCCCCAACTTTGAGGCAGCAACGATTCCGATGCTGTATAAGGTGGATGAGGGCGGCGCAGGCCTGCAAAAGGCGCTGGACGCTATTTTTGCTGCCGCAGATAAATATATTGCTGAGGGCAAGTGCATCCTGATTCTTTCGGATAGAGGCATCAGCAAGGAGCTGGCTGCTGTACCGGCGCTGTTGGCCGGTGCTGGTCTGCACCATCATCTGATTAAAAACGGTACGCGTCTGCGTGCTTCGATTATTATCGAGTCTGCTGAGCCGCGTGAGGTGCATCATATGGCGCTGCTGCTTGGCTATGGCGTGAGCGGTATCAACCCGTATCTTGCTTTTGAAAGCCTGGAGAACATGTGCGACAACGGTATGCTGGATATCAGCTTTGCCAAGGCTGCCGAAAATTATATCAGCGCCTGCACACATGGTATTGCCAAGATTTTGTCCAAAATGGGCATCTCTACTGTGCAGTCCTACCGCGGTGCGCAGATTTTTGAGGCTATCGGTATCAGCAGTGCTGTTATCGAAGAATATTTTACCGGCACGCCGTCACGCCTCGAGGGCATTGGCCTGGAGGAGATTGCGAAGGAGGTCGAGCTGCGTCATAAGCCTGCCTTTGCTGAGGGCGAGATTGATTTGTTCAGCTATGACTCCGGCTCTCATTATCAATGGAGAAACAATGGCGAAAAGCACGTGCTCAATCCGCAGACGATTGTTATGCTGCAGCAGGCCTGCCAGACGGGGGATTACAAGCTGTTCAAGCAGTTCAGCAAAACTCTGCGTGGCAGCGATTTTGCCAACCAGAATCTGCGCAGCATGCTGACCTTTACGCCGCAGCGTCTGCCTGTCAATATCGACGAGGTGGAGTCGGTGGAGAGCATCTGCCACCGCTTTAAGACCGGCGCGATGAGCTACGGCTCGCTGAGCCAGGAGGCACATGAATGCCTGGCGATTGCGATGAACCGCATAGGCGGCAAGAGCAATACCGGCGAGGGCGGCGAGCATCCCGACCGCTTTGCGCCGCTGCCGAACGGCGACAGCAAGCGCAGCGCGATTAAGCAGGTTGCCAGCGGCCGCTTTGGTGTAACGAGCAACTATCTGGTGAACGCTGACGAGATTCAGATTAAGATTGCCCAAGGTGCGAAGCCGGGCGAGGGCGGTCAGCTCCCAGGCGGCAAGGTTTATCCGTGGATTGCGGAATGCCGCGGCACAACGGCAGGCATTGGCCTGATTTCGCCGCCGCCGCATCATGATATTTATTCTATCGAGGATCTGGCCGAGCTGATTCATGACCTGAAGAATGCCAATCCGCGTGCGCGTATCAGCGTGAAGCTGGTCAGTGAGGTGGGCGTAGGCACGATTGCTGCAGGCGTTGTTAAGGCGTGTGCTGACGTGGTGCTTATCAGCGGCTATGACGGCGGTACAGGTGCTTCGCCGCGTACCTCCATCAATCACGCCGGTCTGCCGTGGGAGCTGGGCCTGATGGAAACGCATCAGACGCTGCTTTTGAATAATCTGCGTGACCGCGTAACGCTGGAAACTGACGGCAAGCTGATGACAGGTCGCGATGTTATTATTGCGGCGCTGCTTGGCGCTGAGGAGTTTGGCTTTGCGACGGCACCGCTGGTAGCCCTGGGCTGCATTATGATGCGCGTCTGCAATCTCAACACCTGTCCGATGGGTATTGCTACGCAGGATCCGGAGCTGCGCAAAAAGTTCCATGGCAAGCCGGAATATGTGGTGAACTTTATGCACTTTATCGCGCAGGAGGTGCGCGAGTATATGGCTATGCTGGGCTTCCGCACGATTGACGAGATGGTCGGCCGCACGGAGGTGCTGCTGCCGAAGCCTGTGGAGGAGCGCAACTGGAAAAATAAAAAGCTTGACCTGTCGCCGCTGCTGTACAAGCCGGAGGTGGAGCCTGGTGCGAGTCAGGTCTGCACCAAGAAGCAGAATCATCAGCTGGAGAAATCTCTCGATATGCGTGAGCTGCTCGATATCTGCAAAAGCAATCTGGAAACGAAAAAGCCGGTGGCTATTACGCTGCCGATTAAAAATACAGACCGCGTTGTCGGTACGATTCTGGGCAGCGAGATTACGCGCCGTTATGGTGCGGAGGGACTGCCGGCCGATACCATCAGCCTGCATTTTAAGGGCAGTGCCGGTCAAAGCTTTGGTGCCTTTCTGCCTAAGGGCGTAACGCTCAAGCTGGAGGGCGACGCCAATGACCATGTGGGCAAGGGCCTTTCTGGCGGAAAGCTCATTATCTATCCTGACAGCGAAGCGCGCTTTAATCCGCACGAAAATGTTATCATCGGCAACGTTGCCTTTTATGGTGCAACGAGCGGTGAGGCCTATATCAGCGGCACGGCAGGCGAACGCTTCTGCATCCGCAACAGCGGCGTGAACGCTGTCGTTGAGGGCGTGGGCGACCACGGCTGCGAATATATGACCGGCGGTACGGTCGTTATCCTCGGCAGAACAGGCCGCAACTTTGCTGCAGGCATGAGCGGCGGCGTAGCCTATGTGCTTGATCTGGATGGCGATTTTGCTACCTACTGCAATAAGGACATCGTGCTGCTTGAGCGTCTGGAGGAAATCGAGGACAGCCTGACGGTGAAGAAGATGATTCTGCATCATGCGGAATATACCGGCAGCACTCTGGCGCAGGAGGTTCTGGATAATTGGGAGGAGTACAAGAGCAAATTTGTGAAGGTCATTCCGAAGGAATATAAAGCTGTTACCCAAAAGCTTAACGAATATTTACAGCAGGGCATGAGCCTGGATGATGCTACGCTGAAGGTTTTTGAGGAGGTGAAGGCATAATGGGTAAGCCGACTGGATTTATGGATTATAAGCGTCAGGAGCTGGCCCTGCGTGCCCCCGAAGAACGCATTAACGATTGGCAGGAGATCAAGACGAGCAGCCTGCCGCAGAAGGAGGCACTGCGCTGTCAGGCTGCACGCTGCATGGACTGCGGTGTGCCCTTCTGCCACAGCGGCCTGATGATTGGCGGTATGGTCTCCGGCTGTCCGCTGCATAACCTGATGCCGGAGTTCAATGACCTTGTTTATCATGGCATGGATGCTTATGCTTATGCACGCTTGAATAAAACGAATAATTTCCCGGAGTTTACCTCTCACGTCTGCCCTGCTCCCTGCGAGGGCGCGTGCAATGCAGGTCTGGTGAATAATCCGGTGACGATTCGTAATCTGGAGCAGTATATTATTGAAAACGCCTTTGAGCAGGGACTGGTGCAGCCTAACCTCCCGGCGCAGCGCACGGGCAAAAGGGTGGCTGTTATCGGCAGCGGGCCTGCAGGTCTGGCCTGTGCCGATGAACTGAACAAGGCAGGTCACAGCGTTACTGTCTATGAGCGTGCCGACCGTGCCGGAGGCCTGTTGATGTATGGCGTGCCGAACATGAAGCTGGATAAGCAGATTGTAGAGCGCCGCGTTAAGCTGCTGGAGGCTGCAGGTGTGGAGTTTGTGTTGAACAGCGAGGTTGGCGTAAAGCTTGCTTCCACGACGCTGCGAGAGGAGTTTGACGCTGTTGTGCTCTGCACCGGCGCTACGGTGCCGCGTGATCTGCCCATTAAGGGACGCGAGCTGAGCGGTATTTATTTTGCGAAGGATTATCTGGAAAGTGTGACCAAGAGCCTTTTGAACAGCAGCTTTGCTGATGGCCTGGCGATTGACGCAAAGGATAAGGACGTCGTTATTATTGGCGGCGGCGATACAGGCAATGACTGCATGGCGACGGTTATCCGTCAGGGCTGTCGCAGCGTGCGTCAGCTGGAGATCAATCCCTGCCTGCCGCACAGCCGTACAGCAGCTAATCCCTGGCCGCAGTTCCCGCGTGTATTCAAGACTGATTATGGCCAGGAGGAAGCGATTCATAAGTTTAAAGAGGATCCGCGCGAGTTCTGCGTTACGACGAAGGAGTTTATCGGTGAGGCTGGCAGCGTTAGCGCTTTGCGCTTATGCCAGAACGAGTGGCGCGAGGCTAACGGTCGCCGCGTGCCGGTGGATATTGCCTGGACGGAGCGCGTTGTTTCGGCGCAGCTGGTGCTTTTGGCCATGGGCTTTACAGGCAGCGAGCAGCGCCTGTTCGATGAGTTCGGCTTTGCGAAGGCAGGCAATGGCAGCATTGCTGCCGACGAGCGCAGCTACGCGACGAGCGTAGAGGGCGTGTTTGCCGCAGGCGATGCGCGTCGCGGGCAGAGCCTGGTGGTCTGGGCGATTGCCGAGGGCCGCGGAGCGGCGCAGGCTGTAGACAAGTATTTGCAGCAGGCTTGAGGTTATAGTATAATATAAAGAGCGTAGCATACGCAGTTTGATGTTTTTTTAGGAGCAGTACTTGTAGTAGTATTGCTCCTTCTTCAATATTGCTGCATAAACCACATCCGAGAAAAGAATTATCTTTTTAGCTAGAAGACTCCTACCTCTTAGGTGGGAGATGAATGGCGGTTCGCCGAATTTGCGTAAGCAATTGATGGCGCACAAATGGTATGTATGCTATAATTAGACTGTGGAGGTGATACAGTGAAAACATATAAATTCAA
>URVO01000100.1 GCA_900551335.1 uncultured Phascolarctobacterium sp. | reverse complement strand
GGTTATGCGTTCGCTGAAGAAGCGTGGCGTGGCGATGGTGTATATCTCTCACCGTATGGAGGAGGTTACCGCCAACTGCGACACTATTACCGTTATGCGTGACGGCGTATCCGTAGCGACCAAGCCTGTGAAGGAGTACGGCATGGAGCAGATTATCCGTGACATGGTCGGACGCTCGATTACCGAGTTCTATCCTGACAGACGCAATACGCCGGAGGAGGTTATCCTTGAGGTGAAAGGCTTCAACCAGCCTGGCGTCTTCCGTGATGTCAGCTTTAATCTGCGCAAGGGCGAAATCCTGGGCGTAGCGGGACTGATGGGCGCAGGCCGTACAGAGATTATGTGTGCCATCTTCGGTGTTGATCCGCACGAGAGCGGCGAGCTTGTCTTTAAGGGCGAGCCGTTGAAAATCACGAAGCCTGAGGATGCTATTAAGGCTGGCATGGCCTTTGTAACGGAGAACCGTAAAACAGAAGGCCTGATCCTGGACTTTTCCATTCTGCGTAATATTGCCCTGCCGAGCGTGGATACCTTCGCGAAGAACAGTGTCATTAACTTTGGCAAATTGTGCGGCTTTGCCGATGAGATGGCGAAGAAGCTGGGCGTAAAGGCTCATTCCCTTGATCTGGAGGCCGGCGCTTTGTCCGGCGGCAACCAGCAGAAGGTTGTTATTGCCAAATGGGTAGGCATGAAGCCTGATGTGATTATCATGGACGAGCCTACGCGCGGCATTGACGTTGGCGCGAAGCGTGATATTTACGAGCTGATGAATGAGCTGACTGCCAGCGGCGTTTCCATCATCATGGTTTCGTCGGAGCTGCCTGAGGTCTTGGGCATGAGCGACCGCATCTTGGTCGTACATGAGGGACGTATTGCAGGCGAGCTGCTGCGTGACGAGGCTGATCAGGAAAAAATTATGACTCTGGCAACGGGAGGAAAATAAGCATAATGGATATAAAAGCAATGTTAAAAAAATCCGGTTCGGTAATCGGACTGGTAGCGTTGTTTGTGGTCATTTCCTGTCTGAACAGCAGCTTTATTGACCCCAGCAACCTGAAAAACCTGCTGCGTCAGGTATCTATCAACGCACTGATTTCTTTTGGTATGACCTTTGTTATTCTGACCGGCGGCATTGACCTGTCTGTCGGCAGTATTTTAGCGCTGTCCAGCGCACTTATGGGCAGCTTTATCAAGGGCGGCATGGATCCTGTTTTTGGTATCGTGCTGGCCTGCCTCATTGGTGCGGCGCTCGGCAGTGTCAACGGCCTGGTTATTACCTATGGCAAGGTGGCGCCGTTCATCGCAACGCTGGCTACGATGACCATTTTCCGTGGCCTGACTCTTGTTTATACTAATGGTAACCCGATCAGCAATCTGAGTGACAGCGATGCCTTCCTAGAGTTTGGCCAGGGCTACGTTACCGGTCTGCCGCTTCCGGCAATTATGATGCTGATTATGTTCTTTATTCTCTGGTTTGTGCTGCATAAAACTCCGCTGGGACGCAAAACCTATGCTGTTGGCGGCAACGAGAAGGTTTCCTTCATCGCCGGCATCAAAATCAACCGCATTAAGATTTTCGCTTACACCATCACCGGTTTCCTCTGCGGCATGGCAGGCGCAATCCTGACCAGCCGTCTGAACAGTGCACAGCCGACTGCCGGCACCGGCTATGAGCTGGACGCTATCGCAGCTGTTGTTCTGGGCGGCACGAGTCTTTCCGGCGGCAAGGGCCGCATCTTCGGCACTATTATCGGTGCGCTGATTATCGGCACGCTGAACAATGGTCTGAATATCCTCAATGTATCTAGCTTCTACCAACAAGTTGTCAAAGGTATTGTAATTTTGCTTGCTGTCCTGATGGACCGTAAGAAAAACTAATTAATTTAGGAGGCTTTCATTCACAATGAAAAAAATCTTATTAGTATTAACCTGCATCGTAGCTATGGCTATGATGATCGTTGGCTGCGGCGGCAGTGACAACGGCAAAAAGGCTGACAAGAAAATCACTGTCGGCTTCTCCGTATCTACCCAAAACAATCCGTTCTTCGTTTCTCTGGCTAAAGGCGTTGAAGCTAAGGCTAAGGAGCTGGGCGTAAACGTTAAGGTTGTTGACGCTCAAAACGATCCTGCAAAGCAGGCTAACGACATCGCTGATCTGCTGCAGCAGAACATCAGCGTTCTGCTGGTTAACCCTGTTGACTCTGCAGCAATTTCTACCTCTGTAAAGGCTGCTAACAAGGCTAACATCCCTGTAATCTGCCTGGACCGCAGTGCTGACCAAGGCAATGTTGCTTGCCTCGTTGCTTCTGATAACGTAAAGGGCGGCGAAATGGCTGCTGATTACATCGTGAAGAAGCTGGGCGAAAAGGTTAAGGTTGCAGAGCTGGAAGGTATCCCGGGTGCCAGCGCTTCTCGTGAGCGTGGCGAAGGCTTCCACAAAATTGCTGACAGCAAGCTGACTGTTGTTGCTAAGCAAACTGCTGAATTTGACCGCAGCAAAGGCCTGACTGTAGCAGAAAACATGCTGCAGGCTAATCCGGACATCAAAGCTATCTTCGCTCAAAACGACGAAATGGCTCTGGGTGCTATCGAAGCAGCAAAGAGCGCTGGCAAGCAAATCTTCATCGTTGGCTTCGACGGTACTGCTGACGGCGTAAAAGCTGTTGAAAGCGGCGCTATGAGCGCAACCATCGCTCAACAGCCGGAAATCATGGGCCAACAAGGTCTGGAAGTAGCTGTTAAAGCTGCTAAAGGCGAAAAAGTTGACGCTAAAATTTCTGCTCCGCTGAAACTCATCGAAAAAAAATAACAAATTTACATCAACCTGACAACTTGAAGTAAAGAAAAACGCTCGCGGCCGAAAGGCTGCGGGCGTTTTTTGCAACATATATTTTTTATTTTAGATATTTTTCCAGCTTCTGCGCGTCAGGCGTAGCATAGTAGGTTTTCTGGTTCGTGAAAATAACAAAGCCAGGCTTGCTGCCGGAGGGCTTTTTCACATAGCGGCGTTGCACGCAGTCGACGGGAACGCTGCTGCCCTCGCGTGCCTTGCTGAAATAAGCGGCCAGCTCTACAGCCAGCGCAATATCTTCCTCACGCGCCTCGGGCAGCGTGGTTTTAAGGATGATGTGCGAGCCGGGGATATCCTTCGTATGGAACCAGAGGTCGCGCGGTCCGCCGATGCTGAAGGTCACATAATCATTCTGACGGTTGTTCTTGCCGATGTAAAGGTCAGTGTCCTCACTCAGGCGGATATGCAGCGGCTGCGATTTTTGCAGGGCGCTCTTTTTCTTTTTGCCAACGACCTTGATGAGATCAGCGGCAATCATTTCCTGACGGATTTCTTCGATTTCGTTTTTGCTGGTGGCCGTGAGCAGGGAGGAATCGAGACTGGCAAGATATTGCAGCATTTCCTCGGTCGCAGTGATTTGCAGCGCAACCTCGCTTTGCGCACGCTTATATTTGTTGTAGCGCTTATAATAGGCCTGCGCGTTTTCTGTGGGCGAGAGGATGGGCGAGAGCTGGACGGTGACGCTTTCGCCGTCATAAATGTTGATAAGCTCGGCCTGCGTCTGGCCCTTGCGCAGCTGGTAGATGTTGGCCATAATCGTGTCGGCCAGCATACGCTGCTCCTCGGCGTTTTCGGCGTGGGCGAGGTCCTGCTCTAAGGCGGCAAGCTTTTTCTTGTGCTTGGCAATTTCGCCGGTGACCAGCTTTTGCAGCTGCTCATGCTGCGGCAGCTGAATCGGCTTGAGGCTCATGGCAAAATTTATGGCGCTGTTGATATTGGCAAACTCGCGGGCGTGCATGCCCTGCTCCAGCAGCTGCGGCGGCAGCGTGAGAATCGTTTTCACCTGATTGGTGCGGCTGATGAGGGCGTAGACAGGCTGCTGCTCGGCGGCGTTCAGCCTGCTTTGCAGCTTGGCAATGACGTCGGCAAGCGCAGTGCAGGAGGCATTGTCAAGACGGACCTCCTGCGGCACGATATCTGCAGCCTGCAGCAGCTCCTGGGCTGTGGCCTTGCCGATGCCTGTGGTGGCACCGATGAAGGCCTTGAGGAAGCTGGCAGCAGGAACGGCGTTCGCTGTCTGCACGATGTCGGTCGGGGCTGCTGTCAGCAGGTTCAGACCGGACTGCGGTGGCGGGGCGACGTAGGGCTTGCCGGGCTGGATGGCGCGGTAGCTGCTTTGCGCTGCACCGACGTGCTTGAGGCTGTCGATGATAATATCGTCCTGCGTGAGGATGATGTTGCTGTTTTTGCCTGTAAGCTCAAAGATGAGCTTTTTCGTGATGATTTTGCTGGACGCGCCTAGCATATCGATTTCGAGCGTGATGATACGGTCGAGTCCGCTCTGCGTGATGCGCGTGATGCGGCCCTCCTCGAGATGCTTGCGCAGCAGCATGCAGAAGGTGGGCGGCGTCTCCGGATTCTCGGGCAGCTGCTCGGGGATGTAGAGCGCGGGACTGCCGCCGTTCATGTCGGCAAGCAGGGCGTTCGTATCGCGTGTGCGGCGTACAAGCAGCAGCAGAGCGTGGGGGTTGGGCATAAAAACTTTATATATTTTGCTGTTAAGCAGCTCGCGGCTGAGCGTGTCAGTGACGAGCTTGAGGGTTAGGCCTTCTAAGTTCATGATAGTGTATCTCCTGTAGGTTGTTGTGGTGTATGTGTCAATCATCAATTTATTATACATCATTTTACGTGAAAAATCTGCTGATATCGTCGTCTTACGCAGAAAAATGCTGAAATCCTGCGAAAAATGTGGTATAATAAAGTTTCCAGATAAGCTGAGCTAATAGACTTATCTTTTAATCATGTCAAAATTTATTTCACCACGAGCTGGTGAGGACGAGGAGGATACCCGTGTTAAAAAGCATGACTGGCTTTGGCCGCGGCGAGTATGAGGACGCAGATTTTTCTGTTACCGTTGAAATGAAGACCGTCAACCATCGCTATAATGAGGTTGCCATCCGTTTACCACGTTTTCTTAATCCCTTAGAGGACAAAATCCGCAAGACTATCTTGAAGACAGTCAGCCGCGGACGCATTGATGTTTTTGTCAATGCTGATTATACCACGAGCGGCAACTGCACGCTGAAGGTAGATAAGAACCTTGCTGCTGCCTACCATAAGGCATTGCAGGAGGTTGGCGCGGCAATTGGCGCTGATGCGGCAGGCATCAACGCTGCTGCTGAGATTATGTATCTGTCTAAATGCCCTGATGTTATCAATGTCAAGGAAGGCTTCTTTGATGTTGAAAGCGTGTGGCCGAAGGTGGAGCAGGCTGTTAATCAGGCTGTGGCTAACCTGGTGGCAATGCGCGAGACGGAGGGCGGCAATATTTACGGCGACTTTATCTATCGCGCCGATTTGATTGCTGAAAAGCTGGCGCTGATTGAGGAGCGCTCCCCGATGGTTGTGGAGGAATACCAGAACAAGCTGC
>URVO01000099.1 GCA_900551335.1 uncultured Phascolarctobacterium sp. | reverse complement strand
CCTTCTCTGTATTAGTGCGGCGACGGAAGTTTTCAAAATCAGCCTGCAAACGCAATAAGCGGTTTTGCAGCTCTTCGATTTTTGCGTCCTTTGGATCAACCTCCGGCTCCTTTTCTTCCTCCACAGCTTCTTCTGCTGCCTCAGCTTCAGTATTTTCAGCAGTCTGCTTTGCTTCCTGCTCCGCTTCAGCCGCGGCTTGCTTTTCTTTCATATCTGTATCTTGCAAGGCTCTTCCTCCTTTTATTTATCTAGCTTATCCGGTTGACGCTCAAACATCGTCTTCAGATATTTATGCAGGTAATCCATGACGGATATAACCTTGCCATATTCCATACGCGTCGGCCCCAGAACAGCCATCGTGCCTACGATCTGACCATTCAGACGGTAGGTGGCCTGCACCATGCTGCAGTCCTGAATGCCGGTGAACTTGTTCTCGCTGCCAATCGTAATTTTCAAGCCGCTGTCCTCGCCAGCCTTGAGCAGATCACGTACAACGCGCTCCTCCTCCAGTATCCCCAGAAGATTTTTCACGCGCTCCACATCACGGAACTCCGGCTGATTCAACAGCTGCTTGGTACCTCCCAGGAAAACCTTCTGCTGCTGATGCTTGCTGCGCATCCGGCGAATGGATTGTACCAAAGAAGTAAAGAGCAGCTTGTCATCGGCGATATTGGTATGCACCGCCTGCAGCAGATCCTCAGTAATGTTTTCCAGCTCGCGACCCTCCAGCAGTCTGCTTACGCGGCCTGCCAGATAATCAAGCTCCTCCGGACGCATTCCTAAGGGAATTTCTACTACACAGTTGTCGACATTGCCGTCATCTGTAATAATGCACAGGATGGCGTGATGCTCATCTAGCGGCAAAAACTTCATATAACGGAAATGGGCACCTGCATCACGGTTAGCCAGCACCATAGAAACATTCTTCGTCATACGGGAAAGAATTTTCGCCGTCGACTGGAAGATTTCATCAATGCTTCGGCGTCTTTCTGTAAACCAGCAGTTAATCAAGGCTCTGTCATTATCTGTCAAAGCATCTGGTTCAACAAGTGAATCTACATAAAGGCGATAGGCCTGCGCTGATGGCACGCGTCCTGCCGATGTATGCGGCTGCTCCAGATAACCCAGAAGCTCCAGGTCACTCATCTCGTTACGGATGGTCGCAGGACTGAGGCCCAAATCATATTTGCGGGCAATCGTCCTTGAACCTACCGGCTCGGCAGTTGAAATATAATCTTCAATTATGAGCTGGAGAATTTTTTTCTTTCTATCATTTAGCATATTCCCACCTCATTTTGATTGTTAGCACTCTCTCTATTGGAGTGCTAACATCTTGATACTAGGATAGCACTACCCTTATATATTGTCAACACCTTTTTTATTAACTTTTAATTTATCACAAAAACGTCAAAGATTTGATTGCCCACAGCCATGCCTCTCTCCGTCAGCCGCAGGACCTCGCTCTCCGCATCATATTCCACAAAGCCGCCGTCGATAAAGCGCTGCAAATCCTTGCCAAAGCGCTGCAGCACGTCCACGCCAAAGCGCGCGCGTGCCTCCGCGAGCTGCGCGCCTGCACTTCTCCGCAGGCCCATAAACATAAACTCCTCCAGCTGCAGCGAAGCGTCCAGCTCCTCCACCGTATACAGGCTGCTCGTGCGCCAATTCTCCGGCGTAAGCTGGCCTGCCTGCTCCACGTAAGCCTGCACACTCTCCGCCGCCGTGCGCCGTGCGCTGCCGTCGAAGCCGCAGGCAGCCGCGCCAAAGCCTAGATACGGATGGTACTGCCAATACACGATATTATGCTGCGACTGCTGCCCCTGCTTGGCGTAATTGGAAATCTCATAACGTGCAAAACCTGCTTCATGCAAAAACTTTTGCACCAGCTCATACATATCCGCCGCCTCGTCCTCATCCGGCAGCTGCAGCCTGCCGCTGTCGACGAGCTTTTCTAATGGCGTTCCCTCCTCGACTATCAGTCCGTATACCGATAGATGCTCAATTCCCGTCGCCGTCAGGCGCTCCAGCGTATCCCGCAGGCTCGCCAGCGTCTGTCCCGGCAGGCCATAAATCAAATCAGCGTTGATGCGTCTAAAGCCGGCCTCACGCGCCAGCGCCACCGCCTCCAGCGCCTGCTGCGCCGTATGGATGCGTCCGATTGTCCGCAGCTCGCTGTCCTGCAGCGACTGCACGCCGAAGCTGATGCGGTCAAAGCCAAGGGCGCGCAGCGCCTGCAGCTTCGCTAAATCCGCTGTGCCCGGATTCACCTCTATCGTTGCCTCGCGCGGCTTGCGCCAAAAGCCGTTGGCCTTCAAATCCTTCACCAGCTGCGCAAGGCACTCCGCTCTCAGCGTACTCGGCGTGCCGCCGCCAAAGTAAATGCTTGCAGCCTCGTCCAGATACTGCGCCTCCTCACGCCGCGCCGAAATCTCCTGCGCCACGGTCTGCACATACTCCTGCTTTTGCGCGTCCTGATAGCCTGCATAAGACGCAAAATCACAATACAAGCACTTCTGCACGCAAAACGGTATATGCACATATATTGCCTGATAACGCTGCCACGGCTCCGCCACAGCGTCCGCTGCTAATCTATAATTAAGCATAATAAATTCCTCCATAAAATACCAAGCTTATCATAACATCGTCATTTACGTAAAGTCAATTACAAAAAGCAGCCATTTTGCCTAACTAGGTCTTCAATCGTTGACAGTCTCCGTCTACGTCGGTATAATTAATATATTAGAAATAAATATGACAAAGAGGTATTAACATGAGCAAAATTATTCTTACTGGCGACCGTCCTACCGGACGCCTGCATGTAGGTCACTACGTAGGCTCTCTGCGCCAGCGTGTACAGCTGCAAAATTCCGGCGAGTACGATAAGGTATATATTATGATTGCTGACGCACAGGCACTCACCGACAATGCAGAAAACCCTGACAAGGTACGCAAGAACATCATCGAGGTAGCGCTCGACTATCTGGCTGTTGGTCTTGATCCGGCAAAATCCACGCTGTTCATTCAGTCCATGGTGCCGCAGCTCACTGAGCTTACCTTCTATTATATGAACCTCGTTACCGTGTCCCGTCTGCAGCGCAACCCGACCGTAAAGAACGAGATTAAAATGCGCAACTTTGAAGCCAGCATCCCGACCGGCTTCTTCTGCTATCCTATCAGCCAGGCTGCTGATATCACTGCCTTCAAGGCAACCGTTGTGCCTGTTGGCGAGGACCAGCTGCCCATGCTGGAGCAATGCAAGGAAATCGTGCATAAATTCAACTCTGTTTATGGCGAAACCCTTGTTGATCCCGACATCATGCTGCCGAAGAATGATGCCTGCCTGCGCCTGCCCGGTATCGATGGCAAAGCCAAGATGAGCAAATCTCTCGGCAACTGCATCTATCTTTCCGACAGCGCTGAGGACATCAAGAAAAAGGTTATGTCCATGTACACTGATCCTGACCACATCCGCGTGCAGGATCCCGGCAAAATCGAAGGCAACTGCGTTTTCACCTATCTCGACGCCTTCTCCCGTCCCGAGCATTTTGCAGAATTCCTGCCTGAATATGCCAACCTCGACGAGCTCAAAGCGCATTATCAGCGCGGCGGCTTAGGCGACGTAAAGGTAAAGAAATTCCTCAACAGCGTGCTGCAGGCAGAGCTTGCACCGATTCGCGAGCGTCGCGAGATGTGGCAGCAGCGCATCCCCGAGGTGTACGCTATTCTGCGCGAGGGCAGCAAGGTTGCCGAAGCAGCAGCAGCAGAAACACTGCACGATGTGCGTGAAGCAATGCGCATCAACTACTTCGACGATGAAGCGCTCATGAACCTGCCCTACGAAAGACAAAACTAAGAAAAACATATAAAAATTAGCCAGAGCTCAGGATTTCTCCTGCGGCTCTGGCTTTATTTTTTACATCATTTTCAGATACTTGTCATACATTGCGAGGAAGCCCTGCATAAAGGCCTTCGCCTTCGCAAGATCCTCAGCATCAGGATGGCTGGCAGCAACAGCCCAGCGTGCTTCGCTCTCCGGACTGGGGCTGTGCGGACTTCCGGCCGGCATCTTGCGCATCATGGCAATCAGCGCCGGATCAATCGCGCCGCGAATCGACAGCGTAGCAAGCACCTTGCAATCCTTGTTCAGCGCTACGCCTGCGTTCACCAATGCGGTCACGGCATGATCGCTTGCGGGATCTGCGCCCAGCGTCTGGAACAGCACGAGCTTTTTGCCGTGCAGCTCCTCCAGATACTTCTTCATCTTCGCGTTTGGCGCGCCCTTATCCACCCAAAAACCAGCCACAACAACAGCGAAAGCGTCTGCTGCCGGAGCCTCGTCAACCTTCGCCAGCACGCAGCGCTCGCCAGCGCTCTCGGCCAAGGCCTTGGCAACCTTTTCCGTATTGCCTGTTTTGCTGTCATATACGATTAAAATATCCTGCATCATCGTATCCTCCTTTTATTTCATATTCTTCATGAGTCCCATCATTTTCTGACCTGCCTGCTCCATCAGTCCCGGCTTGCCATACAGTGCATATTCAGCAGCCGTGAGCAGCACTCTGTCCAGCTGACGGTAATAATATTTGCCCTTAGCGGTAAAATGATACTGTCCGTCCATGCTATAAAGCAGTCCTAACAGCTCCCACTGCTCCAGCAGCGGTTTGAGCAGCTGCTGCCAATCGGCGTCGCTATACCTTTTCAGCAAAACGAAATCAAGGCAGCCTGCATCACACTGACCGGATAATTTATCCAGCAGATGATACTGCTCGCTCAGACGGCCCATGCCCATAACAGCATACTGTCCTGCATGGGATTTTTTGACATAATCCACCCTATCCATAGTCTTCATATACTTATAAAGGCCAAGATGTCCGCCACAGGCTGTGCCGCAGGCAATCACATTCGCGCCGCTTTTTACCAGCGTATTATAATGACTGCGTTCATCCTCACGCATCGCCCAATGGCAGCAGCTCAGCGCTCTTGCGCCCTGCTCTGCCAGGAGAGTATCGGCAGCGATAAACATCTCCGCCAGCATTCTGTCATTATATGCATAGCTGATATTGCCCTTGGCGATAGCCTGTCCCAGCGGTGACTTCGGCATAATCTGCAGCTTATACAAATCCATGCCGCTCACGCCGCAGGCCAGCGCTGTCCTGATATCCTCCAGTAGCAGCTCTGTCGTCTGGCCATTCAAGCCATAAATCAGGTCGATGATGACCTTGACATCCTTAGCTGCAACCTCCTCGAGCTTGGCCGTAACCTCTTCCTTAGTATTCAGCCTGCCTAAGGAGCGGCGCAGCTGCGTATCAAAGCTCTGCACGCCAAAGCTGAAGCGGTTGATGCCACCATCAAGGCAGGCGTTCAGCTTGTCTGCATCCAGATCATAAATGCTGCTTTCAAAGGTCAGCTCACAGTCCTCTGTCAGCTTGGCTACGCTATGAATTTTTTGCAGAATAGCGCTAACCTGCTGCGGACTGAGCACAGAGGGTGTGCCGCCGCCAAAGAAAACTGCCTCCAGCTTCTGCTTAGCAAAAACTCCCTGCTGCTCTAAATGCTCCAGCTCTGCCAAAAGCGCCTGCACATATTCCTCGACCTGCTCAGCCTCGAA
>URVO01000098.1 GCA_900551335.1 uncultured Phascolarctobacterium sp. | reverse complement strand
CAGAAATACCCACGAAAAAACCTACTGCCCCACCCGAAAAAAAGTGCCTATTCCCCTATATAGTGTCAGGTTATCAACAGTATTCACAGGCTTATCCACAGCTTTTGTGTATAACTTTTAGTTATTCAGAGGGTTATCCACTAGCCTCGCAAGAAAAAAATGGCTAATTTACAAGGATTTCGCCTAATTATCAACATGTTATGCACAACCTGTGGATAACTTTAATAACATTTTCCCCAGCTTTTCCCACCCCCAATATATAGGGGCAGGCTTTTTTAGCATAGCACAAGAAAAGCTCCCTCTGAACGCACGAGAAGCAGCGAACGTTTTTTTATGCATCGCTGCTTCCGGGAAAAAATTTTAAATTATTTTGCTTACCAAAGGTTCAGCAAATGCTGCAGCAGCAGGCTTACAAGCGTAATTCCTGCCCAACAGCCAAGGCCTAGGCCTAAAGGCTTGCTGCTTGTCGTCACAAGCTTCACGATATTAGTATTCAAGCCTACTGCCGCCATCGCCATCACTATGAAGAACTTGCTCAGCAATTTGAGCGGCGCAAAAACCTCTGCTGCTACACCCATACTTGTCGCCAGCGTTGTAATAAGCGAAGCCAATACGAAATAAAGGATAAAGCTGGGCACAATACTCTTGATGTTTACGTTCTGCTCCGCTCCCTGCTCGCGTCTGCTCACCAGATAGCCCAAGACCAGCGTAATCGGAATAATCGCCAGCGTGCGCGTCAGCTTGACTGTGACAGCCTTATCCAGCGTCGCCGTACCCAGACTAAACATAGCGTCCCAAGTGGCCGCCGTTGCCGTAACCGAAGAAGTGTCATTCACCGCAGTTCCGGCAAAAATACCGAAGGCCTCGCCGCTTGTCGTAGAAAAGCCCAGCACCGTACCCAACCATGGGAAGAGCAGTGCGGCCAGCACATTGAAGAAAAAGATAACGCTGATAGCCTGCGCCACCTCCTCATCATCCGCCTTGATGACAGGCGCTGTCGCTGCCACAGCACTACCGCCGCAGATAGACGAGCCTACGCCGATGAGCGTGGAAATCTTCCCCGGTATATGCATCACCTTATGCAGCATATAGGCCACAATGAGCGAGGTCGCAATTGTGCAGACGATAATCGGCAAAGATTGTCTGCCTGTCGCCAGCACTACGGAAATATTCAGGCCGAAGCCAAGCAGAATAACCGCATATTGCAGCACCTTTTTAGAAACAAAGCCTACACCGCTTTTAAACGCAGCCTGCACAGGCCACACCAGCGCCACCAGCATACCTAAGAGAATTGCAAAGACAGGTGCGCCGACTACAGGCACCAGCTTGCCTAAAAACCAGCACGGCACTGCCAAAACAGCACATAACAACATACCGCGCCACTTATCTGAGAAAAAGCTCATTAATAACACCTCCATAGAAAACAAATATAATTGTAGCACATCCAGTCCTTGTGTTTCAATGAAAGATTAAGCTAGCCCTGTCCCAGAACATACGAGAAGCAGCGAACGCTCTTCTGCGTATCGCTGCTTCCGAAAAAAGTTAAATTATGTTACTAGAAAATTTTCAATCAGTCCAGCCACTCTGTCAGTGTCTTCGACAGCTTCTTGAAGTCCAGCGGCTTCTCCAGATGACCGTTCATGCCTGCATTCTTGGCCAACTGCACGTCCTCGGCAAAGGCGTTCGCCGTAACCGCCACAATCGGCACCTTGCCACGGCTGCCAGGCAACGCGCGAATAGCAGCCGTTGCTTCATAGCCGTTCATAATCGGCATCTGGATATCCATAAAGACAAGGTCGAACCAGCCCTCCGGTGACTGGATAATCTTGTCCACAGCCTCCTTGCCGTTTTCTGCAGTCTCAATCTGCACCTTCGTCATACCGATAATGCTGCAGGCAATCTCTCTGTTCAGCTGGTTATCCTCGACCATCAGCACACGCTTCTGCGAATAGTCGATAGCCTTCAGCTCTGCCAGATAATCCCTCGGCGCCTCTTCCACCTTATGCTCCAGCAAATCCTGCAAGGTTGCGGTCAGCTTAGAGCGGAACAACGGCTTTTCGATAAAGCCGTCGACACCGGCAGCCTTAGCTTCATCAACAACATCAGCATAATCATACGAGGTGAGCAGGATAATCGTCACATCGCTGCCAATCCTTTCGCGAATTCTTCTGGTTGTTTCGATGCCATCCAGCCCCGGCATCTGCCAATCCATAATAATCGCAAAGAAATCATCCTTTTTATCATGACGCGCATAGACCAGCTGCACAGCCTTCTCGCCGGAGTTTACCCATTCGCCCTTCAGGCCGATGCCCTGCAGGGTAGCCACGGTGTTTTCGCAGCACAGCTCGTCATCATCAACGACGAGCACCGGCAAGCCTGCCAGCTCCTTGATTTTTTCGTATTCCTTATCCTGCAGCTTCAGGTAAATCGTCACCACAATCTTGGTTCCTTGATTCGGCTTACTCTCAACCTTAATTTCTCCATTCATCATCTTGACGATGTTCTGCGCAATAGCCATGCCCAAACCAGAGCCCGGCACCTGCGTCGTGCGCTTGTCATCGGCACGCGTAAAGGGGTTGAACATCACCTGCTGGAACTCCTCGCTCATGCCAATGCCGTTATCCTCAATGATGAAGCGGAAGCAGCCCAGCTCGGAGAAGCCGTTCGGCAGCTCCTCGATATCAAAGCGGATTTTGCCGCCGTCATTAGTATACTTGATAGCATTCGTCAAGAAGTTTATCAGCATCTGCTGAATACGCAGGCTGTCGCCGCAGACCGCCTCATGCTCAATATGGCGTACATTAACATCAAAGTTATGCCCATGCTGCACCAGACTCGGCTTAATCATGGAAACCATATTGTCCACAAGCTCCTGCAGGTTGAAGTCCTCGTCCACCAGCGCAATCCTGCCGCTTTCAATACGCGCCATATCCAGCACCTCATTGATTAAGCCCAGCAGATGACGGCTGGAGCCGGCGATTTTGTTCAGGCAGCCCTTCACGCGCTCGACGTTATCAAGGTTGGCACCGGCCAAGGCTGTCAAGCCCACGATAGCATTCATAGGCGTGCGCAAATCATGACTCATATTCGACAGGAACTCCGTCTTGGCAGCGCTGGCACGCTCAGCCGCCTTGAAGGCATCCTTGAGCATTCTGCGCGATGCACGCTCGTTCTTCTTGATTTCCGTCGTATCAATGCTGATCCACAGAACCTTGGTCAGCACGCCGTAGCGCCATTCCAGCGGCACAAGGGACGCAACTAAGAAAATATCCTCTTCGTAGGAGCAATATTCAAATTTATAAATGTCGCCCTCCTTCAACAGCTGCTTGCGGATATAAGCAGGACTCAAACATTCTGTAAGCGGTGCCAAAGGCTCCAAAGTCTTGAAGCTTTGCGTAACCTTCTTGATTAATTCACTATATTTGCCCTTATCTGGATAGCGCAGAACGCCATTGATATTGTGATATTCATAGATATCCTGCCCAAAATCACAGACAGCAAAGCGGTCTACGACATGAGCCATACTGTTTACCAGATGCTCCATATCCGTATTGCGCTGCTGGAGCTGCTGCTGCTTGGCATTTTGCAGCTTGATATCAGTAATATCGCGCAGGAAAACCATTGCATAGCGTATGCCTTCCATCTTGCCCGGAACCATGACATTGAGTACCCAGCGACGCTCGCCCCTCAGCATGATTTCGCATTCCAGACCGAGCTGCTCCTCACCATTGGCAAAGGCCACAGCTACGCGTCCGCGGTCATAAAAATGCTTTACTGCGTCCTTATATTCCTCGCAGACCTTATGGATAACAAAGTTATGCGCCAGCTCGTCCCAAGTATGGCTTTGCTGGAAAATATCCTGCAAAGCCTCATCAACCTTGAGTGATTCAAAGCTGTTATCCTGTAAATCTACATAGTATTCGCACAGATTAGAATTCGTGAAGGCATCATGAAAGGCCTCAGCCTTTTTCAGATTATGTCTGGCATTCACGACTCTTTCTATATCAATAAACACGCCGGCAACACGGCTCGGACTGCCATCTACGCGACGAATAACCTCGCCTACCTCATGAACCCAGTGGTAGGTGCCGTCAGCAAGACGGAAGCGATATTCAACGTCATATTTTTCCTCATCAGTCTTGTCATGCACCGCGCTGAAGAAGCAATCCAGCGTTGCTTCCCTGTCTTCAGGATGAATAGCGTTTGACCACGATTCCAGTACATCAGGAAACTCCTCTTTACTTTTATAGCCCATCATCTGCAGGAAGATAGGACTCCAATACACCTTCTCCACCATGCCGTTTTTATCAAAATCAATGTACCACGGTGCAGAATTAATCGCCTTATTGATGAGTATCAGATTCTCGTAATCCCAATCAAGCTGCACGGCCAAAACCCATACCGGCACGCCGTTTTCATCTACGGAATCACTTTTAAGCATACGCACAGCCACAGGCGTACCATCGCCTGTCATCATCCTGCTTTCCTTAAAGCCTTCCCACTCATGCAGGTCATCAGCTATATCGTCACACAAAATGTTGCGCAGCGAGGAATTACATGCACGCTCAAACTCCTCCATGCTATAGCCAAAGTTATAGAGAAAGTATTCGCTGACCATAGCAATCGTTAAATTATCATCGTAATAGCCAACCAGCATACCTACAGGATTATTCCGGCAGACTGTTTCACGGATAACGTCAAAAAGCTCTTTATTCATGGTTTCTTTTCTTGTAGAATAGTATTTTTCAAGGTTTTTTACAGAATACATGATATGCTCCTTTATATCTCAAATATTATGCAAAAAAGCATCGCTTACTATTGTAATAGGTAATTGTGTTATTTTTCGCAACATTTATTTATTTTATTATAGCACACTCCAGAGAGGCTCTCAACTTTTTTTAAGTAAATTTGGTAATAAAAAAGCCGTTTCATCTATCTACAAGCTACATATGAGCACATGATGCTTACATTAACAACGAATCTGCGACCAGATGAAAAGCAGCAGGCCAAACCAGATGCAGCCAAAGGCTGTTGCAATCGTGCTGGTAAACGGCTCGCCATAGACAAATACGCCCAGCATCAGCGTTATAGATGGAGCAACATACTGCAAAAAGCCCAGAATATTCAAAGGCAGCTTACGAGCACAGGCAGTAAACAGAAGCATCGGTGTTGCCGTAACAGGGCCGGCACCTGCCAAAAGCAGCAGCGTGCTCGTATCGCAGCTTTGGTAGACATTGCCTCCCATTGTACTAAGGTAATATAAATAGCCTGCAGCTAAGGGCGAAATCAGCAATGTTTCCAACAGGATACTCGTCATTGGCTGAGCAACGATAAGCTTTTTTAACAGACCATATGAGGCAAAGGTCAAGGACAGCGTGATTGCTACCCAAGGCAGACCACCGTTATGGACAACAATCACAGCAATTCCGGCAGCAGCACAGCCAATCGCCGCAAATTGCAGCTTAGAAAGGCGCTCATGCAGAAATACTACGCCAAAGAGTACAATCATCAGCGGACCGATGTAATATCCCATGCTTGTTTCTACAATGCGTCCTGCTTCTACCGCCCAGATAAAAATGCCCCAGTTAAAGCTGATCGTAATAGCTGCCAGCACCATGCAGCAGGCTGTCTTTTTCGTACTGAAAATCGCCTTGGTTTCCTGCATGAAGATGTGCAGCTTGCCTGTTGCTAGTAATAAAAGAAAGACGAAAACGGCCGACCATAAAAAACGGCTTGCCAAAATTTCCAT
>URVO01000097.1 GCA_900551335.1 uncultured Phascolarctobacterium sp. | reverse complement strand
ATGGGCTTTGCCTGGTGCATGAAGTACACTGGCTGCGATAAGCATCTGGTGCTGGCAATCGGCAAGGTGCTGAAGAAAATGGGCTTTTTGCTGATTCCCGGCGCAACGCTGGCAACCTTTGTTGTCAATATCGCTATTCCGAGTGCTGCAGGCTGCAGTGCTGCTGTAGGCGTTATCTTTATTCCTATTATGATGGCTGCCGGTATCCATCCTGCTATGGCTGCGGCTGCTGTTAAATCCGGCACCTATGGCAGTATGCTGAACCCCGGACTGGTGCATAACGCAGTTATCGCTAAGCTGGCTAATACCCAGATTACCGCTGTTATCGGCAACCACATGATGGCTACCGTGGCGGGTGTAGTAGTTGCTGCTACTGTTCTGACCGTTCTGTCTATCGTAATGAAGGAGAACAAGGGCTATGTTCCTGAGGGCGGCGCTGCTGTAGAAGAGGATATGACTATCAATCCGCTGTATTCCCTGATGCCGCTGGTTCCGGTTATCATCCTGCTGCTGGGCAGCACGGGCGTTGTTCCGGCGCTGAAGATGGGCGTACCGCACGCTATGGTTATCGGTGCTATTATCTCTCTGGCTGTAACTCGCAAGAACCCTGTTGAGCTGACGAAAAACTTCTTCAACGGCATGGGCGATGCTTATGCAAACATCATCGGTATCATTATTTCCGTTGGCGTTTTCGTAGCTGGTCTGAATGCTCTTGGCCTGATTAAGGCGCTGATTAACTGGATGCTGAACTCTACCGGCATCGTAAAAATTGCGGCAACCTTTGGCCCGTTCCTGCTGGCGCTGATTTCCGGCTCTGGCGACGCTGCAACCGTTGCCTTCAACGAAGCAGTTACGCCGCATGCAGCTGAGTTCGGTCTGCAGACGATGAACATGGGCTCTGCTGCTGCTTTGGGCGGTACTCTGGGCCGTACCATTTCTCCTATCGCCGGTGCAACCATTATCTGCGCAGGTATCGCAGGCGTTGACCCGATGGAGGTTTGCAAACGCAACGCGCTGGGCATTACGCTGGCGCTGGTAGTGGGCATGATTCTGCTGCTGTTCTAATAAGAAAATACTTTGGGTGCAGGTATAGCCTGCGCCCATTTTTTATTGCGGCTTTACTCTTTCTCTTGTAGTTGCTCCTGCCTGCCTGTATGAGTTATAATATATCTTGGAGGAAATTATGGAGATTAATACTTTTCTTGAAAAATTACAAAGCTATCAAAGTCCGCTGGTGTTCAACCCCTGGCGTGAATACGATACAAGCTGCGACATCGGCGCTGAGGCGCCTGTAATCCGCAGCGCGAATCTGCGCCGCTATCTGGAGCTGCGCCAGAATGCGCATTATCTTTTTATTGCTGAAGCGCTTGGCTATCAGGGCGGCCATTTTTCCGGTATCGCGATTACGTCGGAGCGCATAATTTTAGGCAATCATCCTGACGTTGAGCAAAAAAGCGTGCTGGGCGAATGGGATTATCGACGCACGAGTGATGCGCAAAGCCCGCTTTTGAATAATATGCAGAAGCTCAAGGGCTTCAATGAGCCGACGGACACGGTGGTCTGGAATGCGTTGAACCGTCATGGTCTGGCTTCCTTTGATGTTATTTTATGGAATATTTTTCCCTTTCACCCCTATAAGGAGGGCAAGCTGCTCACCAACCGCACACCGACGACGAGCGAGCTGGATGTAGGCATTGAATATGCCAAGATGCTTTTGGAGCTGCGCCCGGGGATGAGGATTGTTGCTATCGGACAGAAGGCACAGGCGACCTTGACGCGTTATGGCGTGGACTGTATGGCTGTGCCTCATCCGTCGATGGGCGGTGCGAACCGCTTTAAGGCGGCTGTAGTGGAGCTTTTAGGCGGAGGCGAGTAGCATGGGCTTGGAAGCAGGAAGCTTAAATCGTGAGCAGACGCTGCATCTGGCGCTGGCGATGGGCAAGGCGCTGCTGAAAAACGGCGCGGAGACCTCGCGTGTCGAGGACACTATTTCCCGCTTTTGTCATATGCATGGCTATCACGACATCAATGTTTTCGTAACGCCGACGGTCATTATTCTGGGCGATGAGACGAGCGACGGCTCGACGATTATCAGCCGCATCCGTTCGCGCAGCACGAATCTGAACGTTATCAGCGAGGTCAACGATTTTTCCTATAACGTCAACAGCTGGCCGCTGACGTATCAGCAGACGCTTGATTACCTGGACGGCCTACTGCATAAGGCTCCGCTCTACGGCGAGTGGAGCGTCTGCGCAGCGTCGGCAGTCAGCTCGGCGGCCTTTTCGATGATGCTGGGCGGTAATGCGCACGACTTTATCGCGGCGTTTATCACGGGCGGCTTGTCGATGGTGCTTTTAAAGCAGCTCGGCGGCTATCGTCCGAGTGCCTTTTGGGAGAACGCGCTTTCCGGTGCAGCCATCGGTGCTTTGGCGATTATGTGCTGTGAGATGGACGGCGAGTGTACGCGCACGAATATCATCGTAGGCGCGTTGATGCCGTTTTTGCCTGGCGTGGCATTCACCAACGGTCTGCGTGACTATATGGCAGGCGACCTGATGTCGGGCAACGCGCGTATAGCGGAGGCTATGCTCTTTGCTACGTCTATCGCTATCGGCCTGGCCTTTAGCCTGCTTATTTGGTATCACTGGGGGTGGAAGCTATGGGCATAAATTACTGGGAGGCCTTTCTCTTTTCGTTTCTGGCAACAGCGGCCTTCGGCGTGCTGTTTCAGGCACCGCGCAAAAGCTTGCACGTCAGCGGCCTGATTGGTGCTGTAGGCTGGGTTGTTTATGTCTATATCCGTAAGAATTTAAATTATGACTCCTTCTATGCTATGTTTGCGGCGACGGTGGTGCTGTCGCTTTTGAGCGAGCTGGCGGCGCGTGTTTTTAAGCAGCCGGTGACGATTTTTGTTATTCCCGGTATTATTCCGATTGTGCCGGGACTGGGTATGTACCGAGGCATGGCGGCGATTATCGAGAATAATTATGATACAGGCGTGAATATCCTGATTACTACGGTGATGGACGCCAGCGCGATTGCCTTGGGCATGATGCTGATGACGAGTGTATTCCGTGTGTTTAAGATGAGCAAGGATCATAAGCGTTTGCTGCTGCTGCTGCGTAAGGAAAAAGAAAATAAATGAGATGCATCTAATACCTTCTAGGTGATTTTGGTTATTGAAGATTTTTGTGATATATTATTTTGTGAGGGAAAAATATGAGTTTAGCAGAATTACTGCTTTTGGCTGTCAGTCTGGCGATGGATGCCTTTGCGGTGTCTGTCTGCGGCAGTATGGTGCTGGCGCCGGAGAGCAGGACGGCGGGTGCGCTGCGCTTTGGCCTTTGGTTCGGATTCTTTCAGTTTCTGATGCCTGTTATCGGTTATTTCGGCGCTGCGTCCTTCCGTGATTATATTGTTGATTATGACCATTGGCTTGCCTTTGCGCTGCTTTTATATCTAGGCGTGAACATGATTCGCGAGGCGAAGGAGGCCTGCGAGATTAAGAAAAGCTATACGACGAAGGAGATGGCGGTGCTGGCTGTTGCCACCAGCATTGATGCTCTGGCTGTCGGTATCAGCCTGGCGTTTTTGAACGTCAACATCTGGCTGTCCTCGACGCTGATTGGCGTTATTACTTTTGTTATTGCTGCCTTTGGCGGTCTGGCAGGCTTCAGGCTGGGCAGTGCGGTGGGCGCACGCGCGAATATCTGCGGCGGCAGCGTGCTTATCTGCATCGGCGTGAAGATTTTGCTGGAGCACACTGGCTGGTTATAAGCTTATTTATAGAAAGGATTGATATATATGACACAAGTAAACAAGGAGCGTATGCTCGCAGAGTTTAAGGAAATCGTGGCACTTCCCTGCCATGGCTTACAGGAGCGTCCTGTTTTCGACCTGCTGAAGGGCAAGCTGGAGGCTATAGGCTTTACTGTAGAAGAGGATAATGCCGGTGAGCAGTTAGGCGGCAACTGCGGCAACCTGTGGGCATTTTTGCCTGCAAGCGAGGGCTGCGAGAAGGCTCCGTGTGTACTGCTTTCTGCACATATGGATGGCGTTGAGCCCTGCGGCGGCACAACTGTCGTACAAAAGGACGGCGTGCTGTACAGCGACGGCACGACTATTTTAGGCGGTGACGACAAGTCTGGCGTAGAGGCTATCTTAGAGGGCATTCGCCTGATTTTGGAGGAAGGCACTGCGCATGGTGCAATTCAGATTCTCTTCACTATCTGTGAGGAGGGCGGCGTAAACGGCTCTCGCTGCATGGATAAGTCCAAACTGCGTGCAGACGTTGGCTATGCGCTGGACGGCGAAGGCGCACCGGGCGAGATTGTTATTGGCGCACCGGGACAGAAGAAGTATAAAATTGAGATTATCGGCAAAACTGCGCATGGCGGCCTGGAGCCGGAAAAGGGCATAAACTCCATCATGATTGCTGCTAAGGCTTTGGCTGATGTGCAGCGCTATGGCCGTATTGATGAGGAAACAACCTGCAACATCGGTATTATCGGCGGCGGCAAGGCAACGAATATCGTGCCTGACCTCGTAACGATTGAGGGCGATGCGCGCAGCCGTAATAAAGAAAAGCTCGAAGCTATCTGCTCCGAGATTGTGGATACCATCGTAACCAGTGCGCAAAAGTATGGCGCGAAGGCTGAGGCTGCTGTTGAGCACAAGTATTCCTCCTTCTCCGTTGCTGAGGACAGCGAGGTGGTACGTCTGGCGAAGGCTTCCTGCGCAGAGCATGGCTTTGCACCGGCAATCACCGTTACCGGCGGCGGCAGTGATGCCAACTTCTTCAATGCTTATGGTCTGCCGAGCGTAATCTTGGGCACGGGCATGAGCAATGTACATACTGTTGACGAATTCATCAAGGAAGAGGATTTGTATAACAGCGCTCTCATGGTACACGGTATTTTGAAGGCCGCAGCGAAATAAGCAAATAAAATAATTGATAGTCTGCATGTCAGCTGATGTGCAGACTTTTTTCTTGCAAAAATTTGACGATATACATAAATTTAGTTATAATTTTACTATACAAGGAGGTGCGATAATGCCTAAAATTACTTCAAGCGCGGAACTGCGCAATAACTATAACGAAATATCTTCTTTTTGCCATGAGTATGACGAGCCTGTTTTCATTACCAAAAATGGCAAGGGCGATTTGGCGGTAATGAGTATCGAAGCTTACGAACAGCTTACAGCAGGTTTTGAATTGTATGGTGCGTTGAAGCAAGGTTTAGATGATATTGAGGCAGGGAGAGTAGTTTCTGACGAAGATGCTAAAGAGATGTTCAGAAAGAAATATCCTGGGGCAAATATATGATGACGTACAAGGTAATTTATACGCAAAAAGCATTGGCAGATTTAGATGCTGTCGCTAGTTATATAAAGCTTAAGCTGTGTAATATCTCTGCGTCAAATTGTATAGTAGAGAATTTTTTCAGCGAAGGAGATAGCCTTGTTGCTTTTCCAACTCGTTATCCCTTATGTAACGACGCATTTTTGCGTGCATGGGGAATCCGCTTCGTGCCCGTGAAAAATTATCTGCTGTTTTATGTCGTGCGCGAAGATGAAGGTACTGTTTATGTCATTCGCTTTCTGTATGCTAAGCGTGCTTGGCAAAATATTTTGCGCGAGTATGTCAAAAAAGAAGGCGGCGGCTTTATGCCTGTTTTTACGACGCATTACGTACAGGAGGAAGTCGAAAAGTTTGGTAAGTAAAAAGTGAAGGTTATGATAATTAAAAGCAGCGTTTC
>URVO01000096.1 GCA_900551335.1 uncultured Phascolarctobacterium sp. | reverse complement strand
TGATGCAGCCTTCGCAAGAAGCGGAGAAACATGGAGCGAAACTGGCGTAACTGCCGGTGCATATATTGCTTCCACTGTTGATGTAACCCATGGTTCTATTACTGTTAATGGCTCTCTGACAGCTGCACCTGCTGCATCTGAGGCACCTGCCGGCTCTGTAAAGTTCGCTGATAATTCTATGCTGATGGTAAACGCTGCTGCGATTAGCGATACTCAAGCAGCTATTACCAGCGTAACAGCTGCTACTATTTCGGCTAAATCTAAGCTTTACTTGGATAACGCAGAAAAGGATAAAACCTATAAGATTATTGATGGCGTTGCTGCTAATTGGAATGTTGACAATATCCTCAGCAATAACAAGCTGCTGAAATTTGAAGTTGATGCAGCTACTAATAGCGTAAAAACTATTTCCCAGTCTGTAAAAGCTGCTTATGGTGATGCAGTTGTAGCAGGCGATGTTTATGACGCAGCTATCCTTGCTGGTGGCGCTGCTGCAGATTTTGTGGCCAAGGCTGCTGATGAGCATGTTAATGCAAATACTGCTACCCAAGTAAGCGCTCTCAACAGCGCAGCTGCTATGGGTGAGCTGGCAGGCGTTGAGCATGGCACTTATGCAGCAAGCAATCTGTTTACTGATGCTATTAGCGAGCATATGTCCTTGACTAATGAAAAAGAGCATGACAGCGATATCTGGGCAAAATACATCCATAGCAAGGAGAATGTTGACGGCTTGGCAGTTGCAGGCGCAGACAGCAAGTATGATGTAAACTATAACGGCATTGTAGTTGGCGCAGACCTGTATAAGAATGGCAAAGCAACCGTTGGCGCAGCACTGAGCTATGTTGATGGCAGCATTAAGGGCAATACTCTGGCAGCCAGAACCGAAAATGATGCGACCTACTATGGCGTAAGCGTTTATGGAGGCATTCAGAACGAGGACAGCGCTGTAATTGGCGATATCAGCTATCTGCATGGCAAGAATGACATTACCCAACATAATAGCGGTATGACTTTGACTGCTGATACTAAATCTGATGCCTTCAGCATTGGTGTACGTGCAGAAAAGACCTTGAAGGCTGGCGTTGGCAAGTTCGTTCCGTATGCTGGTATCCGTTACATGCATCTTGGCACCGGCAACTATAACAACAGCATTGGCATGAGCTATGATGGCGACGATATGAATCTGTGGCTGCTGCCTGTAGGCGTAAAATACAGCGCTGATGTAAAAGCTGGCGGCTGGACAATTCGTCCTATTGCAGAGATTGGCTATGTTTGGAACATGGGCGACCGTGATGCAACGCAGACCGTAAGCCTGAACGGCGCAAGCAATGGCTTTGGCTATGATGTAGCTGATAATGGCAGCTACATTGGCCGCTTTGTTGTCGAGGCTGAAAAGGCTAATGTTACCTATGGCTTAGGCTATGAATATCAAAAGGGCGACAGCGTAAAGGCTAACAAGTGGATGGCTAATGTAAACTGGAGCTTCTAAGCTTAAAAGCATAATATTGCAAACTCTAACCGCCTAGGCTTCACTTCACGGTGAGGCTTGGGCGGTAATATTTTTCTTTGCAAAAGATGTGGCTTGCGATATAATATAGAAAATACTCATTCCTGTTGGAGCCAATTGGCATAATTCTGTGATAGATTATGAAAAAGTCTAGGCTTTACGAAAAATAAACGATGGAAGGAGCAGCGCTATGAAAAAAATTTTGGCAACGGTTTTATTTTTAGTTATGACGGCTGTTGCTTTAAGCTGCTGCCTGTTAGATAGCAGTGAGGCGTCTAATGGCAAGGCGGCTATAGCTAAGCAGGAGGCACAGACAGTAGATTTTCCTAAGGCTGAAGAGAAGCAGGAGGAAAAGCTGCCTACTCTTGTTGAACAATATAAAATGGACGCAGATTTTATTCTGATAAAGAAAAGCGAGTTTAAATTATACGCCGTAGATGCCAAGGGGAATATTGTTGCTGAATATGGCTGTGCTTTAGGCCTGAAGCCCGGCCAAAAGGAAAAATCAGGCGATATGAAGACACCTGATGGCGTTTTTCCTATTGATGAAATACTCGATGCTTCATACTGGACGCATGACTTCAACGATGGCAAGGGCGAGATTCCCGGAGCTTATGGTCCGTGGTTTATCAGCTTGGACACCACAGAGCTGAGCGGCGGACGCTGGAGCGGCATTGGCATTCATGGCACGCATGCGCCGGAATCTATTGGCACCAGAGCCTCTGAGGGCTGCGTAAGATTGAATAACGCTGACATTGTCAAGCTGAAGCAGTTTGCGAGGGTTGGCATGAAGGTTGTTATTGAAGAGTAAGAGTGTATTGCGGATAATAAAAAAGCCCTTTCCCAGCAATGGAAAGGGTGCTATGTCGTATTTATGCTTAGCAGAACAGAAGTAGCGAGCAAGTTGGAAACTACTTGCCTTTATCTGTTGTATATAGTATAATAAACATAGAAAAGGTGCTACCGATAGACGGTTGCCCCAAATAGTTTAGTTAAAAAATAACCGCAAGTTTGGAGACTGGGCGGTTATTTTTTTGCGTTTTTTCCTCTGTGGTAGCACTAATTAATTTTAACATATGTTTGCGGAAATTGGAATATTGGCGTATAAAAAAACTAGACGATTACATATGCTTGGTTATGTAATCGCCTGGTTTTTCTTTTTATGGTGACCCCGAGCAGATTCGAACTGCTGGTCTTCCGCTCCGGAGGCGGACGCTTTATCCACTGAGCTACGGGGCCATGTTGATGTTTAGCCTATTAGCTAATGAAAAAATTATACCACATCTGTGAAACTTATGCAAAGGTTGCGGAACTTTTTTGTATTGTGCTTGCTTCTATGTTAAAATAGTATTATTAGTTTAGTAAGTGTATGCATATTTGCACGTGTCATGAATTGAGGGGGATTTATGCAAGAAAAAAATCCGTATGGCCTGCTGGCCTTTGCGATAGTGCTGATCTGGGCGCTGTGGAATTATAGCGCTAGCCTGCATTTGCTGGGCGGCTTATATAATATTTTGCTGCCGTTTATTATTGGCGGCTGCATGGCTTTTATTGTCAATGTGCTGATGACAAAACTGGAGGTGTATTGGCGCAGATATTTGAAGCATAGCGTGGTGTCGCGCTTTGAGCGCCCTGCGTGTCTGCTGCTGAGTCTTGTGCTCATTATCGGCTTTCTGGCCTTCTTCGTGCTGACCATCGTGCCCGAGCTGCACGCCAGCATGAAGCTGCTCGTGAAGATGCTGCCGCCGGCGTTGGCGAAGCTGGATGCTTATTTGCAGCAGAAGGCGCAGGAGCTGGCCTTTTCGCCGGACGAGCTGGCCTTTGTACAGGCACAGGCGAAGGAGATTTATCATACGCTGCTCAATTATTTGCAGAACAATAAGCGTTTGCTGCTTGAGCAGACTGTGTCGGCGACGGCTTCACTTTTGGAGGTACTCACGAACTGCGTTATCGGCTTTGTGGCAGCGGTGTACTGCCTGCTGGAGAAGCACCGCCTCGTGCGTAACTTTAAGCGTGTGCTTTTCGCCTTTTGCTCTAAGGAGCGTGCGGCCTATGTTTTGCATGTTTTGCAAACGTCAGAGAAGATTTTCCGTGGCTTTGTTAGCGGACAGCTTGTTGTGGCGCTGCTTTTGGGAGTCATGTATTTTGTCAGCATGACGCTTTTTGGCTTCCCTTATGCGACTGTGATTTCCCTGATGGTGGCTGTGTTGAGCTTGATTCCTATTTTTGGCACCTTTATCAGCGCGCTCATCGGCTGCTTTTTGATTATTGTGGCAGCACCGGAGAAAATCTGGTACTTCATTATTTTATATTTCGTGCTGCAGCGCGTCGAGGGCGATTTGCTGTATCCGAAGATTGTGGGCAAGGCAGTAGGACTTTCGGAGCTGTGGGTGCTGGCGGCGGTGACGATCGGCGCGAGCCTTGGCGGTATCGCCGGCATGATTATCTGTGTGCCGCTGTTTTCCGTGCTCTATGCTTTGCTGGCGGAAAAGGTGAAGCGGCTGCTGGAAGAGAAAAATTTACGAAATTTGTAAGATTTATATATGTACTTTGCGTCAAAAGTGCTATAATAAGAAATTGATTTAGTGAAGAAAAAGGAGTATTTATGATTACTATTCGCGATAAAGTACGCTTTGTAGAAACTGATATGATGGGCGTTGTGCATCATGCCAACTATCTGCGCTGGTTTGAGATGGGACGTGTGGCCTATCTGCGTGCCTGCGGCATTACGCTGGGCGAGCTGATGGAGGCCGGCGTGATTTTCCCGATTACCGAGGTTCGCGCCCAATATAAAAATTCCTGCACCTTTGATGATGATTTCGAGGTACAGGTGGAGATGAGCGGCTTTAATAAGGCTAAGATGGAGTTTGACTACCGCGTTATCCGCCTGCGCGACGGCGCTGTGGCTGTGGAGGGCCATACGCGCAACGTGTTTACGGATAAGGAAGGACATATTATCCGTCTGGAACCTAAATGGTATGATAAAATTTACAAGGTTTATGCGGCAGATAAGGCTGAGAAGGAGAAGTGAGAGTATGGAAAAGTATAAGATAGTTCCTGTACCGACAAGAATTTTGACGCACCACGATGATATCTGCGATGCGATTCTGGAATATGCGAAGGACAAGATTGGTCCGAATGATGTTGTTTGCGCTGCTGAAAGCGTTGTCGCGATTACGCAGGGCCGCGCGCTGCGCTGCGAGGAGTTTCATCCGAGCTGGCTGGCAAAGATTTTGTCGCATCTGTTCCCCGCAAAGGGCAGCATCAGCAGCTGGTACAGCATGCAGGCACTGCTGGATGCCGAAGGCGGTCCGCGCGTAGTTTGGGCGGTTATTTGCGGCTTTGCAGCGAAGTGCGTAGGCGTGAGCGGCACGTTCTACCGTATGGCAGGCAAGCAGGCACGTCTTATTGACGACGTTACCGGTACGATGCCGCCGTACGATAAGCATATTGTTTATGGTCCGGCTGAGCCGGAGAAGGTGGCAGCAGCTATCACGAAGGCCTGCGGCTGCTATGGCGCGGCTATTGCCGATGTCAACGACCTGAAGCGTGCAGCTGTGCTGGGCTGGTCGAAGGGCGTAGACCCGGACAAGGTTGCTGAGATTCTGATTGACAATCCGTTTGGTAACGGCAGTGAGAAGACTCCTATCTGCATTATCAAAGACTATCATAAGGCATAAGGGGGAAGCAAGATGCTGTTGATTTTAGAAATTCTGGTCGCTCTTGTTATTTTGGGCGTATTGGTTGTTGGCTTATATATTTCGATGCAGGGCGATGCTGTGATGCGTCTGCTGACGAAGAAGCGTTCTGCTGTTGCTTTGGAGAAAAAAGAAGCTGAGCGCGTTGATTTCTCGCTGGAGATTCCGTTCGACAACGTGGGTAAGCAGGAGGGCACAGTGCTCGATGCTTATATGCGTATTTATCTGCCGCAGGAGCAGTATAACGATGTGCTGCTGCGTGGCAAGGTGAATTTGAAGGATCATCTGCGTGAGGATGATTATTTTGAAGCGCTGCTTGTTCCTGCAGGTACGGGCAACACCTTCGTAGCTCGCTTTGAGGCTTATGCTAAGAATGGCAAAACCATCGAGGAGGCTATGGCAGCTATTCCTGATGTCGACGTGGCGCTGTTTGCTGACTGCCGTGGCCGCCGTGAGCTGTATACGGCGAAGGAGTTCTTTACGCTGACAGCGGAAGAGATGCGTGCGCTGGTAAAATAAAAAATGGGTTCTATAATAAGTGTTGGGGTCTTGACCTAA
>URVO01000095.1 GCA_900551335.1 uncultured Phascolarctobacterium sp. | reverse complement strand
TCCGGCTGAGCTGCAGGCGCAGGTACGCTGCTCTGCTCAGGCTGCGAAGCAGCCGTTGCCTCCTCTTCCTTCGGCGCAGGAGCCTCTGCTGCCTTCGAGGTTTCTGCTGCCGCAGCACGCAGATAGGTCTTGACTGCTACGCCATGCTCACCGTTGAGGTTCACAGGCTCGCCGTTGACCTTGATATTCATTACGCCGATATTGCCATATTTGACAATCAGCTTATCCTTTGCTTCAAAGGTTTTCTTTTCCTTGGCCTGCAGCATACCAGCAAAAATCTCCTTGCCGTCAGCTGTAACCTCCGTCCAGCAGGAGCCAGAAGCCTCCATCTCCACGACAACCTTGTCTAACGGAGCCTTAGCAGCATTCTGCTCAGCACTAGCTGCGGCCTTTTCCTCCTGCTTCGGTTCGCTCGGAAGATTCTTCACATAATCAATAGCCTTCGGGATAGCAACGTAGCCAGCGCCCAGCAATGCCACTACGGCCAAACCTGCAAGGCATTGCTTAACCGGCAGCTTCGGCAGCGAGGGCATTTCAAATCCGCCTGTACCGCTGCCAATATCACGCTTATCCTTCAGCTGGATATTCATGCGGACATTTTCAACCTCACGAATACCGTCGCTGATGGCCTTCTCATTCGCCTTGCCTGCAGTCGTTCCCTTGTAGCGCTGCAGCAAAGCCATACCATCTAAACCGAGAAAATCGCCATAATTGCGAATAATACCCTTCAGGAAAACACCACCAGGAGTTTTCTCATATTCATCATTCTCGACTGCTTGTATATAACGGCTGCGGATACTCGTTCCGCGTTCAATATCCATCAGGGTAAGTCCCTTAGACTCCCTTTTTTCCTTTAAAATTGTGCCGATACTTTTTTCACTTTCCATTTGTCAGTACCTCCGCTTAATCATACTGCAGAAAGCGTTCCTCTGCTTCCTGACGTGAAATGATAACCTCTCGTGGCTTGCTGCCGGCATATTGGCCGACAATCCCCAGCTCCTCCATCGTGTCTACGAGGCGCGCTGCCCTGTTATAGCCGATACCAAAACGGCGCTGCAGCATAGAGCTGGAGGCCTGCCCCATATCCAAAACCAGACGCAGGGCATCCTCGAATAATTCATCCTCAGCAGGAGCGCTCTGCCCTGCCTTTTCATTATTCTTCTCCTTCTCGTCGCATTCCAGCTTTTGCGCTGTAACCTCTTCACTGTAGTTAACAGGAATAGACTGCTTGACGATAAAGTCCACAATTTTGTTTAATTCAGCATCAGTAACAAAGGCTCCCTGTACTCTGACAGGCTTATTCATGCCTATGGGATAAAACAGCATATCGCCCTTGCCTAAAAGCTTCTCCGCACCGCCCATATCGAGGATAGTGCGTGAATCCGTCTGCGACGAAACAGCAAACGCGATACGTGAAGGAATATTGGCCTTCACAATACCAGTGATAACGTCGACAGAAGGCCTTTGCGTTGCCAGAATCAGATGAATTCCGGCGGCACGGGCTTTCTGTGCCAGACGCAGGATAGCATCCTCGACATCCACCTTCGCCACCATCATCAAATCTGACAGCTCGTCGATGATGATAACTATATACGGCATTTTTTCGGCAGCCTGCTGATTATAGCTTTTGATTTCGCGCACATGGTTATCGGCAAAAGCCTTATAACGTCGCTCCATCTCTGCCACAGCCCAATGCAAGGCCGAAGCAGCTTTTTTCGGCTCTGTAACAACAGGCGTCAATAAATGCGGAATACCATTGTAATTAGACAGCTCAACAACCTTCGGGTCAACCAAGATCAGCTTGACCTCCTCAGGCCGGGCCTTATATAAAATTCCGGCGATAATCGTATTGATGCACACCGACTTGCCGGAACCGGTAGAGCCGGCCACAAGCAGATGCGGCATCTTGGACAAATCGGCAGAAATAATATTGCCGCTGATGTCCTTGCCTAGGCCAATGCAGAGCTTCGAGGGCTCCTTGCGCACGACCTCGTTATCCACAACCTCGCGGAAGCAGACCGTATCGTTCTTCGTATTCGGCGCTTCAATACCGATGGCTGACTTGCCGGGAATCGGCGCTTCGATACGCACGCCCGGTGCTGCCAGACGCAAAGCAATATCGTCCGCGAGATTAACTACGGAGCTAACCTTTACGCCCGGCGCAGGCTCCAGCTCAAAGCGCGTAACCGAAGGGCCGCGCGTCACATCAATAACATTAGCGCGCACCTTGAAGTCGCGCAGCGTCTGCTCCAGCACAGCGCACTGGTCGAGAATATCCGCCTGATATGTTGCCGGGTCAGTAGCCTTGGGTATATCCAACAGCTCCAGCGGCGGCAGACGGTAACCGGAAGCTTCCTGCGACTCCTCAACGTTCGGCGCGGCAGGAGTGGTAACAATCTTGTCCGCGCTGTCCGTAATATGAATCTCGCGTACTGGCACAGCTTCTACAGGTGCAGGCGGCAGCTCAGGCTGCTGCTCCTCCTCGTCGCAGCGTTCAACCTCGGCAAATCTGCTCGCAGCAGCACAGGGAGCGTGTGCTGCCTCAAACGCCTCATGCTCAGGCTTAGGCTCGATGCTGCGCTCCGGCTCAGGATAGCTTACAACATCAACAGCCGGTCTGCTCTCATCCTCGTCGTCAAGGAAGCGTGCATCAGGAACGTAGTCAGCCTCCTGCTCATAATCGACAACAGGACGATAGACGCGAGTTCTTGTGCTGCGCGGCGGCTCGAAATCAGGAATCTGCACCGGATCGCGCTCCAGCTCCTCCTTAATCAGCGGCTGGGTATATACGTTTTTCTCCTTCACCGGCAGGATGCGCTTAATGCCATGCGGCTTCTGCACTCCGTCAGTAAAGGCCTTAAAATCAGGGTTGTTATAAATATCGTGCTTCACAGAAGGCTTACGCACAGCTGCCGCCGTCTGCGGCATCGCCTTCGACGGCTTTCTCACAGCTGTTGTGCTCTGCGAAGGAAAGCGTGGTCTGCTTTCTGCCGCCATCGTGGCGTCACTTTGCTTTTGCTCAGGGCGCACGATAGTGATATCGTCCTGCGTCAGCTTGTCCTGCAGCAGCTCCCACCATTGGTGAACCGGCAAAAGCAGATACAGGCTCGCCAGCCAGCCAGCGAACAAAACAGCATACGTCACAAGCTCACCTAAGAGGCCGTGCAGCATAGACACGAGCAGACCGCCTACCAGACCGCCGCCCAAGGGCAGCTGCTCCGGCGCCAGCTCTTCATTCACAGGTACAAAAACAGCGTGAGCTGTGCCCGTAAGGCACAGCATCACCAAAGCAAAAAGCAGTGTTTTTTTGTTAAAAACATGGAGCTGACCGCCTGCTAACAGCTGCCAGGACACAGCAAAGAAGCCTAACGGCAGAAAGAGCGCGCCCTTACCCAGCAGATACGACTCGACCTTAGCCGCAAATTGCAGCAGGCCGCTATCGCTGTCAAGGAAAAAGGCCGCAGCAAAAAGCAGTCCCATCACAAGGCAGCCTAAGCCAACGAGACGATGATAGCTGTTATTCTTTTGCTTCTTCCTTCTTACTTGACGCAATACAGACAACTCCTATATACTCACAAATCAGATTTCCATAATAATCGGCAGAATCATCGGGCGGCGACGAGTTCTTTCGAACAGGAAGCGTCCCAGAGAATCGCGGACGGTGGATTTAATCGCGGACCATTCGGAAACATTGTTTTCCTCACAGCGCTCCAGCGCAGCCTGCACCTTATCGCGTGCTTCATCCATCAGGTCCTCTGCCTCACGTACATATACAAAGCCGCGGGAAACAATATCCGGACCGGAAACAACGTGGCAGGATTCCTTATCAATCGTCACAACAACAATCATGATACCGTCTTGAGACAGCTGGCGGCGGTCACGCAAAACGATATTGCCAACATCGCCAACGCCGAGGCCATCTACCAGCACCTTGCCAGCCGGAACCTTGCCGTTGATACCGATGCTGTTCTTCGTCAGCTCGATAACGCTGCCATTTTCACCGATAACAATGTGGTCAGCAGGCATACCCAGGCTCTTCGCCAGATTAGCATGCTTAACCAGATGACGGTATTCGCCATGCACAGGCATGAAGAATTTCGGACGCACCAGATTGTGCATCATCTTGATTTCCTCCTGGCTGGCGTGACCAGAAACATGAACGCCATTGCTCTTTTCATAGATAACATCAGCACCCAGCTTATAAAGATGGTCAATCGTGCGGGATACCAGCTTCTCGTTGCCCGGAATCGGGGTAGCAGAGATAATAACGGTATCACCAGGCATAATATCAACCTTCTTATGGTCATTCATAGCCATACGTGTCAGTGCGGACATAGGCTCGCCCTGGCTGCCGGTGGTAATGATAACAACCTTCTCCGGCGTATAGTTATGAGTTTCATCAATATCAATAATAACTCCGTCCGGAGCCTTCAGATAGCCCATCTCGCGAGAGATATTCACAACATTCACCATGCTGCGGCCAATAACAGCAACCTTGCGGTCATACTTGATCGCCGTATCAACAACCTGCTGGATACGATGAACGTTAGAGGAGAAGGTCGCTACGATAATGCGGTGCTTCGCATAGCGGAACTCCTCATCAAAGGTCTGACCAACCATCTTCTCGCTCGGCGTAAAGCCAGGACGCTCAGCGTTCGTGCTGTCGGCCAGCAGGCACAGTACACCGCGGTCGCCGTACTCAGCAAACTTGTTGAACTCCATAACCTGTCCATCGACGGGCGTATGGTCAATTTTAAAGTCGCCGGTGTGAATAATCGTGCCAATCGGCGTGTTTATCGCAATAGCTACAGCATCAGGAATGCTGTGGTTTACACGAATAAAATCAAGCTTGAAGGCACCGGCAGTAATCTTATCACCGGGTTTTACTACGCGCAGGTTTTCGTTGCCTACACCATTTTCCTTCAAACGACCTTGCAGAATACCCAGAGTCAGTGCGGTACCATAAACGGGACAATCAATCTGTTTCATAACATAAGGCAGCGCACCAATATGGTCCTCGTGACCATGTGTCAGGAAAATGCCCTTTACCTTATCCTGGTTCTCAATTAAATACGTAATATCAGGGATTACTAAATCTATGCCGAGCATATCGTCTTCCGGGAACATCAAGCCTGCATCAATCAGGATGATGTCATCTCCGTAACGAAATACTGTCATGTTTTTACCAATTTCGCCCAGACCGCCTAACGGGATAATCTGAACCTTGTGTTGAAATTTAGCCAAAAAAAATACACCTCCATTTTTATTTTACATTCTTCCGTACAAATGTAGAAAATTTATTTGATACTGTGTCCGCACACATACTCTCACTCTGTATTATACTACATTTATAGGCTAATGACAAATAGCGGACTGTGATTTTTGTTAAAAGTTTTGTAAAAAATTTAAGCTTCGTTGCTTTTCGACGCACGACAAAAAGGACGGCGCAGCGCGCCGCCCTTGAAAGCGTTAAATTATGTGGTTGTTAAGCAGCAGCTGCCTGTGCTTAGAAGCTGTACTCAGCGCCGATGATGAAGCGGCGAGATTGAGCAGGATATTTGTAAGAAGCACCGGATATACCAGCAGATTCAGCATAAGCCTTGTTGAACAGGTTGTAGCCTTTAGCGTAGAAAGACAGATCCTTCGTTGCTTTATAGGAAACAGAAGCATCCAAGGTTACATAGCTACTGTCTATATAAGAAGCCTTGTCTGCTCCGCTACCTGCACGCAAGAAAAGATCAGCATTCCACAGGTCGTTATGATAACGCACACCAAGGCGATAAATATTAGG
>URVO01000094.1 GCA_900551335.1 uncultured Phascolarctobacterium sp. | reverse complement strand
CCGCCGCCACAGCCAAAGGCTCTACCTGCGCATCCACCTCGCTGCGGATATCGCTGATACGCGTAAGGTTTGCTCCCGTATCATCAAGACGCTTCACTGCATCCTTCTTACGCAGGCGGTATTTGGCAATGCCGGCCGCCTCCTCGAACAGACTGCGCCTGTCCTCCGGTCTGCTGTTTAAAATCTCATCAATCTTGTTCTGACCGATAATCGACATCGAGCCCTTGCCCAAGCCTGTATCGGCCATCAGGTCAATGATATCCTTTAAGCGGCAGCTTTTTTTATTTATCGCATATTCACTGTCACCGCTGCGGAACAGGCGGCGCGTAAGGCTGACATTATCAAAATCGAGCGGCAGGGTATGGTCGCTGTTATCAAACTCTACGGTAACCTCCGCCACGCCTAAGGCTCTGCGCTTGCCGCTGCCTGAGAAGATAACGTCCTCCATCTTGCTGCCACGCAGATATTTTGCGCTCTGCTCGCCCAATACCCAACGAATGGCATCAGAAATATTGCTCTTGCCTGAACCGTTCGGTCCGACAACAGCAGTTATCCCTTTATCAAAGTTTAATTCAATTTTATCGGCAAAAGATTTGAAGCCATAGGTTGAAAAGGACTTAAGACGCACTAACAATCACCTGTTTTCTTATTTCTGTTTTTATCTTTTTATTGTAACATAGAACAATAAGTAAAGCAAACCTAACGTAAATATTGAAGAAGAATCTGCCACTCCTGCGCCAGATTTTCCAGCCGCTTGCGTGCATTCGCCGGGCTGGTCGAGGAAAAATAATACACATCAATTGCTCGCGGCAGGCTCTTGGCAAAGTAGCGCTTAAACGCCGCAGCAGCCTTGCCTCCATTGCAGAAAACAGCCTTAATCTGCGGCTGTGCAGCAAGCAGCTCACAGACAGCGTTAGGCTGTTCGTTTTTGATATCGCTATCCAGACTGCCCTCACGCTCGCAATAGCCAAGCGTATCCCACAGCGCAATGTGATGACGCAGAAGCAGAGCGCATTTATCCGCATAGGTAAGCGGCATTTCTTCATTTAACAAAAGCGCCAGCAGCCGCCAAAAGCGGTTCTGCGGATGCGCATAATATTCCTGCATATCCAGCGACCTTCTGCCGGGCATCGAGCCGAGAATCAGCACCCTGCACTCAGCGTCAACCAGCGGCGCAAAGGAAATACATTCACTCATAGGCTTATCTCCTCTCCCTCACTCGGTACTATTTTTATCTCTACGTCCGGCAAAAGCTGCTGCCAATAATGCAGATTGCAGTTCTTCTGCCCGCGCAGCTTTGATTCCAGCCTTGCAGGACAATGCAGAGTCAGCGTTTGTGTAATCTTCGCCTGCTCCAGCAGTCTCGGCGTCAGCTCGTCACGCAGCACTCTGCTCTTGACCAGCTCGCCCATCGCCGGATGAAACGGCCCGGCAAGAATATTTCCCTCGGCGCACAGCTCCTCGTCAGCCTGCAGGCCGATGCGGATAACCTTGATGCCTGCCTGCGTCAGCTCTTTATACAGCCACGCTGACTGTGTCACCGCCTCGTCCAAGCTCAGCGGTACGAACAAGCCCTGCGCATACGTCTGCACCAGCGGAGTGTCCCTGATAACAAGCAGCGGATAAATCCGCGCAATGTCCGGGTGCAGGGCGATGGCCTGACGGGCTGTTTCCTTGACGCTCGCAAAGCTCTGCTGCGGCATGCCCACCATGAGCTGCAGACCGGTCTTGAAGCCGTGCTGCTTTAAAAGCGCCATCGCCGTCGTCACTGCCGCCGCCGTATGCCCACGCTCCGCTACCTGCAAAACCTTGTCGTCCAGCGACTGCACGCCCAGCTCGACCAGCTCGACATGGTGCTTCTTCAAAAGCTGCAATCGCTCAGCATCTATATAATCGGGACGCGTCGACAGGCGCACGCTGCCGATAAAGCCTTCTGCCAGCAGCTCGTCCGTCAGCTGCAACAGCTCACGCTGCAGCTCAAGCGGCAGGCCGCTAAAGCTGCCGCCGTAAAAGGCTGCCTCATGCGCCAGCGAGGGGCGCAGCCACGAGCGCCAGCGTGCAATCTGCTCTTGTGCGCTCGCCAGCGCCGCACTGTGCTGACCGCTGATTTTCTTTTGATTACAGAACACGCACTGGTGCGGACAGCCTGCGTGCGGAATAAAAATTGGTAAAATAGACATAATGAACCTTCTTTGACGAATATTTGAGAAATCGTACACGTGTATTATTTTTCTTAATGAGATATTATACTATTGACTTTATCCCCCTCTAGGGGTTATTATAGTGTTGCGAACTTTTTGATAGGAGCGTGACTCAATAATGCAATTATCTCACATGCGCTTTATAAAAACAAGCTTACCCTTCACCTTTTCCACTATGGCAGCTTCGCTTATGGGCGCAGTTGATACTGCCGTCGTCGGCCACTTAGGCAATTATACGTATATCAACGCCGTTTCTCTCGGTGCTGTTATCTTCAGCACTGTTTATTGGCTCTTCGGCTTTTTAAAGATTTCCACTAGCGGCTTTGCTGCTCAGGCGATGGGGCACCACGACCCCAAGCTGCTCGCAGGCGCTTTTTTGCGTGGTGTGCTGGCAGCCTTCGGCATCGGCCTCTTGCTTGTCATTTTGCAGGAGCCAATCTGGCGTACTGCGCTTTGGCTCTTCAACCCTGACGCAGCGACCACGCCCATGCTGGAACGCTATTACCGTCTGCTGATTTGGATTATGCCGCTGACGCTTGTTTTTCAGACTGCACAAGGCTGGTTTGCCGGAACGCTGCATGTGCGCATCGCCGTCTTCACGGCTCTTGCCAGCAACATCATCAACCTCGTGCTCGACGTACTCTTCGTTGTTGTTCTGAACCTTGAAGTAACAGGCGTAGCCGCCGCAACCTGCATTGCCAACATCACAGGCTTTGCCGCCATTCTCTACTTTTATTGGCAGCATAAGCCGCTGCCGCTCACAGCCGTACCGCTCAAGGAAATCTTCTCCGGCCCCACCTGCCGCCAGATGGTACAATGCGGTTCGCATCTTACAGTGCGCATGTTTTGCATGATTATCATGGTCAACAGCTTTATGCACCAAAGCTCAGCCTTCGGCGGTGAGCTTTTGGCAGCGAACTCCATTCTGTTCCAGATTCAGTTCATCATGGGCGATATCCTCACCGGCCTTTCGCAGGCAGGAGCAATCTACTCCGGCATAGCCTTCGGCGAGCACAACAAGCCCATGCTCAATGATACGCTGCGCATAAGCTTTATCTGGGCCATAGGCTTTGGTCTGGCGCAATCAGTTTTTTATTACGCCTGCCGCCACAGCATTCTCAGCTGCTTTACAGATTTGCCCAACGTCATCGCCACTGCGCAGGAATATGATTTGTTTATCGCCTTTTTCCCGCTTATCAGTGCGCTGGGAATAGTTTACTACGGCGTTTTCAACGGCGCACTTTATACCAAGCCCATTTGCATTTCCATGCTTATTACCGTAGGCTGCTATCTTACAGCGTATTTTACGCTCATTCCGCTCTACGGCAATATCGGTCTGTGGCTTGCGTTCCTCATTTTTTATATCGCCCGCAGCGGCTTTCTGCTGCTCTTCGTGCCCAAGCTGCAGCAGCGCTTTGTGTAAACTGCTGCTTGCCGCACGCAAAACCTCATATCAATGCAAATACTGGTCGATGGCCGCTTCAAAGTCTGCAAGGCTTTTGCTGCCATCGCCTTTTTCTATAGCGTGCAAAATACAATGCTCCAGATGGTCTTTTAAAATCACCTTTGCCGTATTATCCAACGCCTTACGCACAGCGGCAATCTGAATCAAAACTTCAGAGCAGTCGCGGTCCGCGTCCACCATTTCCTTAATCGAGCGCACATGGCCCTCAATACGTGCAAGGCGGTTGACAACCTTCTTTTTATTCGGATGCGTATGCGCGTCTTCATGCAGGCTAGCAGCGGCCTGCTTTTTTGCTGGCTTCTTGTCGCCGCTTAGCAAATCGTTTTCTGCAATATATGCTAAAAGTGATGTTTCCTGCTTTTCCATAGCCTACTCCTTGATATATTCATATATTAATGAAAGGAGCCGCTTCTTTTATAAACAGCTCCTTCCTCAAAAATTATTTTATTCTTCCTTAGCCTGCGGCGTCAGGATGCTTTCAATCACCAGCGCCACGCCATCATCATTATTAGATGCCGTAACAATCTTGGCGTGCTCCTTCACGCTATCCTTCGCATTCGCCACAGCAACACCGATACCGGCATTTTTAATCATACTGATATCGTTGTTCGAATCGCCGATGCACATGATTTCCTCAGGCTTAACGTCGTAGCTGGCAGCAACGCTTTTCACTGCCTCCCACTTGTTAACGCCCGGCTCCATCAGCTCCAAAAAGTTGTCCTTCGAGCTGGTAACATCCAGCTTGCCCTTGAACTGCGTTGAAAACTGCTCCCAGACTCTTCCGAACTCCTCAGCGCTCGTCATCACGAGAATCTTATACGGTGCTTCGTCAGTATGGTACAGAGCTTCACCGATTGCAGTCGTCTGAATGCCGCTGATTTTGGTGTACATCTTGGAAAAAGCATTTTCTTCCTTAATTAAAATGCTGTCACCAACATAAAGCTGCACATAATAGCCCTTTTCCTTGCAGTAAGCGAGCACCTCATTAGCCGTTGCGAGCTTCATTTTATGCTCATAAAAAATCTCACCGCTGGCACTGCCCTTAACCAGCGCGCCGTTATACGTAACGAGCGGCACATCCAGTCCCAGCTTTTGCGCATAGGGACGCGCAGAAACATACATTCTGCCTGTCGCAATCAAAAAAATCTTGCCTGCCGCCAAAGCGCTCTTAATCGCCTTCGCATTGCGCTCCGAAATGGTGACATTACTATTCAATAAGGTATCATCCATATCGCTGGCAATCAGCTTAATATCCATCATTTGTTTACTCCCTCATTCATATAAGCCTTAAAATAAGCTTTTTCTAAAAACATCACTGCCGCCGGATAGGCAAGCAGCAGAAAAACGCCGTGCACAGCCGTAAAATTCAGCTCATAGCCCGGCAGCATTCGGCAGACGGTAATCGCGCCCTCCATAGAAAACGCCGCCATAACCAGCCATGCCTTCAGCGCGTCACTGCGTAAAGCCAGCGCCTCACGCCATGCTGCTGCTTTAAACTCCTTGCTCACGATAACGTGCATCAGCTTCAAGCCGAGGAACATAAAGAAGCCTTCAATAAAGCTGCCTGCAACAAGACCGCCGAGAGTTACGACCTGCAGCATGTTCGTAACATATTCAATAATAAAAAACAGCACACTAGCTGTCAGCCACAAGGTGGCAAAATCGTACATTTTTTCCTTCAAAATAATCACCACGCAATATTATAACATAAGAAAAGCGCGAAAGATACTTATAAATGAGATTTTTATATTCCACAATAGCACGTTATATGATAAAATAAAGCTTATGATTAACTGCAGGTCCTTTTGCCTGCTGAAAAAGGAGTATCGACTTATGAACAAAAACCAAGGACGTGCCATCGCCCTGCTGCCTATCGGTGTGTTTCTTCTAATCTTCATCGGTTCAGGCATTCTCACTGGCGACTTCTATAGTATGCCAGCCATCGTCGGCTTTCTTATAGCCCTCATCGTGGCCTTTATGCAAAACAAAAAGCTCAGCTTCGTGCAAAAGCTGCATATGGCTTCGAAGGGCGCAGGCGACGAAAACATTCTGACCATGTGCCTGATTTTCCTCGCAGCAGGCGCCTTCTCCGGTGCTGTCCGCGCCTCCGGCGGTGTAGAAAGCACTGTCAACCTTGGCCTGTCAATTCTTCCGGGCGGCATGGCTGTCGCTGGCCTTTTCGTCATCGGCTGCTTTATTTCTATCTCG
>URVO01000093.1 GCA_900551335.1 uncultured Phascolarctobacterium sp. | reverse complement strand
CGTTGTACCGCCGTACTTCTTCTGCAAGCGATAAATAATATCCAGACGCTGCTGCACCTCAGCAGCACGCTCGCCGTTAAAATCGCTGCTCGCCATATATTCGCTCAGCTCGCCGCGACAGTCATCAAGCGTAATCCACGCGCTGTCGGCGCACTCTGCTAAGGGTGCCAGCCTGCTGTCGTAACGTGCAGCATACTGCAGCTGGTCGCGCACATGTGCCAGACGCGCCAGCACAGCGTCCTCGGCCTCCAGATGATTATACGCCGTATTCACAGCCTGCATGATGCGCTCGCTGTTTTGCAGCAGACGCGCCTCCTCCTCCAGCCCTTCTTCTTCACCGAGCTTGAGGCTGGCCTCGCTGATTTCCTTGATTTCCCATGCATAGCGTTCTAAAAGCAAATCCTGTTGCTCATTCTCTTCCTCGAGCTGACGCAGGTGCTTTTCTAGTGCAACATACACAGCATAAAGCTTTTTATATTCCGCATAGGCCGCAGCAAGCTTATCGCCGCCAAAGGCATCTGTCAGCTTCAAGGCAGCGTCAGGATGCAGCAGGTCTTGATTTTCATGCTGACCATGGATATCCACAAGCCTGGCGCCGACATTCTTCAGTACAGCCAGCGGCACCTGCACGCCATTGATAAAGGCACGGCTCTTGCCTGCAGCGCTAATCTGGCGCTTTAAGAACAAATCGTCATCCTCATCAATGCCATGCTCATTCAGCAAGGCTTTGATTTCCGGCTGGCTGCTGATATCAAAAACAGCTTGCACCCACAGTCCGTCTGTGCCGCTGCGCACATAGTCCACACTAGAGCGGCCGCCCAGCACCATGCCAAAGGCATCTATTAAAATAGATTTACCGGCACCTGTTTCGCCGGTAAATACATTGAACCCAGCAGTAAAATCTGCATGAGCATCCTCTAATAAAGCAAAGTTATGAACGTGCAAAGCTTGCAGCATAATTCTACCTCGCTTATCTATATTCCTTCAAGCGCTTCAGCAAGGTATTTACGCCCTCTTTATCTGCTAAAGCTACAAATACAGTGTCATCTCCGGCGATTGTGCCCAAAATTTCCGGCCACTTCATATAGTCGACCGCAAAAGCCACAGAGGGTGCTGTACCCGGCAGCGTGCGTACAACAACCATGCTGTCAGAATGACGCACACTGATAATAGAATCGTGGAAGGTGCGCTCAATGCGCTCAAGACGCAGCACCATGCCGTGATCCTTCGGATAAGCATAATGATAATGACCATTGGCATCCGGAACCTTGACGAGCATCAGCTCCTTAATATCACGGGAAACAGTAGCCTGTGTAACATCAATTCCCTGATGGCGTAAAGCAGAGGCCAGATCCTCCTGCGTCTCAATCTTATTATTGTCAATAATCTCCTTTATTTTTGCATGTCTGGTCATTTTCATAACTCATCACCTCAATTAAGCTATATCCTTTAAAAACTCTGAAGCTGCTGCGCATATTAATTACGCATCAGCTTCTGCTGCCACGTCTGATAATAATCTCTGCTTGTCAAGCGTACAAGCTTCATATCATACGGACACTTCTCAATATGCACCATCGTATCATTCGGCACCTCAATGACATTCTCGCCGTCAGCCGAAAGCAGCATTTCCTCGCTGCCGGGAACAGGCTTCAGCTCAATTTTTTCTGTCATAGGAATGATGAGTGCTCTATTTGCCAGCGAATGCGCACAAACAGGCGTAATCACGCTGACGTCCAGCTCCGGCATAACCAGCGGCCCGCCGGCAGACAGCGAATAAGCCGTCGAACCGGTAGCGGTCGCAATAATCAGGCCGTCTGCTGCATATTTGCCAGAAAGCTTGCCGTTGATAAACAGCATCATATGCGCCAGCTTGCTGAACATGCCCTTCGCCAGTACATGATCGTTCAGCGCATGCGCCTGCGCGATAACCTCACCGTCACGCAGCACAGATGCCAGCAGCATACTGCGAGTTTCAATCGTATAGTTGCCCTGCGATAGACGGCTGATCGCCTTATACATGCCGCGCAGGTCAATCTCGGCCAAGAATCCCAGCTTGCCAAAGTTAATGCCAAAGGCAGGCACGCCAAGCGGCGCCAGATAACGCGCCATCTGCAGCAGCGTACCGTCGCCGCCCAGGCTGACCGCAAAATCAAGCTTTTGCAGCGATTGCGGATCACTTTCGCAATACGCCTCGCACTCATATTGCTCGGCTACGCTCTCCGGCAGCACAGGAATAAGCCGCCAATCCTTGCACAGCTCAACAAATTCCGGCAGCGCTATGCAGACCTTTTCTTTACTTAAGTTAGGGAAAATGCCTAAACGTTTTGCTTCCATAATCACGCCTCTGTCTTAGACCCCTTCTTATCTAAATCGCCATGGCTGCGTCCTACCAGCTCAGCCACATACTCTGCACTGACTGCATCGTCCTCACCCAAGGTCAAGAGCAGCAGATATTCGATATTGCCCTCCGGCCCCTTGATAGGCGAAAAGTCGAGCCCAGCAATACCAAAGCCTTCACTCTTGGCAAAGTCTATAACATTATTAATAACCTGCTCATGTACAGCAGCCTCGCGCACAACGCCCTTCTTGCCCACGTTCTCCTTGCCTGCCTCAAACTGCGGCTTAACCAGCGCCACAACGAAGCCCTCCGGCTTGAGAATCTTATGCACTGCGGGCAGAATTTTGTCTAGCGAAATGAAGGCAACGTCAATAGTCGCTGCATCCACCTGCTCCGGCAGGCTGTCCGCCTCCAGATAGCGCACGTTGGTGCGTTCCATGTTCACAACACGCTCATCATTGCGTAGCTTCCACGCCAGCTGACCATAGCCAACATCAATCGCATAGACCTTTGCCGCACCGTTTTGCAATGCGCAGTCCGTAAAGCCGCCTGTAGACGCGCCGATATCAGCAACAACCTTGTCCTGCACGCTGATAGGGAAAATCTGCAAAGCCTTTTCCAGCTTCAGACCGCCACGGCTTACATAAGGCAGCTTGTTGCCCAAAATACGGATAGTCACCTCAGGATTAATCGGTGTACCCGGTTTATCTATTTTTTGTTCATTGACCAGAATCTGTCCGGCCATAACAGCAGCCTGAGCCTTAGCACGGCTCTCAAAAAGGCCACGGTTGACCAGCAGAATGTCAAGACGTTCTTTCTTCAAATCATTCACCCTTTACAAATGCAGCAGCCTTCTGCACAATCGCGTCTGTATCCAGACCTAAATCACGGAAAAGCAGCTTTTTGTCACCATGCGTTACAAATTCGTCAGGAATGCCCAGACGCAGCACAGCGCATTGCTGCAGCAGTCCGGCATCATCGAGGATTTCCAGCACCTCGCTGCAGCACGCCCTCCTCCAGCGTAACGATTTTTCCGTAACGCTTAGCATGCTCAATAAGCAGCTCCTTATCCAAAGGCTTAGCAAAGCGCATATTAACAACGCCTGCATCAATCCCCTGCTCCTTAAGCTTGTCAGCAGCCTGCACAGCGCTCTGCACCATGCTGCCAATCGCCCAGAAGCACAGCTCCTTGCCCTCACGCAGCACCTCTGCCTTACCAATCGGCAGCTCCTGCATAGGCTCAGTAATATCCACGCCCACACCACTGCCGCGCGGATAGCGCACGGATATAGGACCGTTAAAGCTCAATGCTGTCTTCAGCATATGACGCAGCTCGTTCTCGTCCTTCGGCGCCATAATCGTCATGTTGGGAATGCTGCGCAAATAAGCATAATCAAAAACGCCGTGATGTGTATAGCCATCGTCGCCGACAAGACCGGCACGGTCAAGGCACATCGTCACATGCAGCTTCTGCATGCAAATATCATGCAGAATAGAGTCATAGGCACGCTGCATGAACGTCGAATAAATCGCCGTCACAGGCTTCATGCCTGCCGCTGCCATGCCTGCTGCCGCAGTCACGGCATGCTGCTCGGCAATGCCTACGTCAAAGAAGCGGTCAGGATGCGCCTGCGCAAAAATATTCAAGCCAGTGCCATCCGGCATTGCTGCCGTAAGCCCCACAATCTTCTTGTCGCTGTCAGCAAGCTCCGTAATCGTCTTGCCAAACACCTCAGTATAGCTTATCGGTGCAGCAGGATTGGTAATCTTCTTGCCTGTCGCAATCTCGAAGGGGCCAGTGCCATGAAACTTGTTCGGACTTTCTTCGGCAGGCTTGTAGCCCTTGCCCTTTTTCGTCAGCACATGCACCATAACAGGTCCGTCAATCTTCTTCGCTGCCTGTAATACCTCAATCAGGCCGTGAATATCATGACCGTCAACAGGACCGAGATAGGTGAAGCCCAGCTCTTCAAAAATCGAGGTCGGCACCATGAGGTACTTCACGCTGCCCTTCAAACGACGGATAGCCTTCAGCACATCTGTGCCAAACTCCATGTTTTTCAGCCAGCCCTCAATATCATTTTTAATCTTATTATAGGTCTCGCCAGTACGCAGGTGATACAGATAATCGCTCATTGCGCCGACGTTTTTGGAAATCGACATCTCGTTGTCGTTCAGCACAACGACCATCTTCTTATGCAATGTGCCTGCATTATTCAGCGCTTCGAACGCCATGCCACCCGTCATCGAGCCGTCGCCGATAATCGCTACGACATTATAGTCCTCGCCCTGCAAGTCACGCGCTACCGCCATGCCGAGCGCTGCAGAAATAGACGTACTCGAATGGCCGGTGCCAAACGCGTCATGCTCGCTTTCACAGCGCTTCGGAAAGCCGGAAAGGCCGCCGTACTGCCTGAGAGTCGGGAACTGCTCTCTGCGTCCGGTGATAATCTTATGAATATATGCCTGATGGCCAACGTCAAAAACCAGCTTATCCTGCGGCGTAGTGAACACCTTATGCAGCGCCAAGGTCAGCTCGACCACGCCAAGGTTCGGTGCCAGATGGCCGCCGGTATGCGAAATAACCTTAATCAGCAGCTGTCTGATTTCCGCTGCCAGCTGCTTAAGCTGTTCATTAGAAAGCTTTTTAACGTCAGCAGGCGAATTAATTTTATCTAATAAATTGTTTTCTGCCATATATTTTCCTCTTTATATACCCACTTCTTCTATTGCTATCCAAAGGGTATACTAGACTTATTTCTTGCGATTAGTCATCATTCTGGTGATTTCTCGCAGAGGCTCTGCATTTTCACCAAACATTGTCAGGCACTCCAGCGCTTCGTTGACAGTTTTCTCAGCCAGCTCATGAGCTGCCTCCAAGCCGTACAGGCTTACATATGTAGACTTGTGATTTTTTTCGTCACTGCCTATAGGCTTGCCCAGCTCCTCCTCCGTGCCTTCAACGTCCAGAATATCATCAGTAATCTGGAACGCCAGACCAAGCAGGTCAGCAAACTTCGTCAGTGCCAGCAGCTGCTCCTCCGTCGCACCTGCCAGATGCGCACCGCCGCGGATAGCAGCGATGAACAAAGCGCCGGTTTTACCGCTGTGCAGCTTGCGCAGCGCCTCCGGCGTAATCTGCTTGCCTTCATATTCAAGGTCGAGGCCCTGACCGCCGACCATGCCGAAATTACCTGCGCACATAGCCATCTCGCGTACAGTTTCAATCAAAGCCTTCGGCTCAACATTTTTCTGCTCCAGCATAACCTCAAAGGCCAGCGTCAGCAGACCGTCGCCAGCCAGCACAGCCATCGCCTCGCCAAAAACCTTATGGTTGGTCAGGCGGCCACGACGATAATCATCATTATCCATGCAGGGCAGGTCATCATGAATCAGGGAATATGTATGAATCATTTCCAGACCGCAGGCTACCGGCAGATAGTTATAGCCCTTGCTGCCCAAAGCCTCAGCCGTTGCCATCAAAAGAATCGGACGGATGCGCTTGCCTCCGGCCATCAGGCTGTATTCCATCGCCTCATCG
>URVO01000092.1 GCA_900551335.1 uncultured Phascolarctobacterium sp. | reverse complement strand
TGTAATCTCCGCCTCCGGGAAAACCTCCAGCAGCTTGTCCGCCTCCACGCGCCCCATGCTCTGCGAGCCGCTGATGATGCTGCGCACGCGCGTATTAGCTTCACGCATAAACTTGGGCAGAAGCAGCAGCTTCGAGGGAATCAGGTAAATTGCGTTCACCCCATGCTCGGCCATCAGCTCGAGCCAATGGCGCGGACGGAAGCGCTGCGTAACAATCAGCGTGCCGCCTGCGGCCAGCACGCCCATATAAATATTCAGGTTGCCCGTAAATGCCAGGCTTCCCTGACAAAAAATCACCGTCTTGTCATCTATGCCAAAAACACGGTTCTGTTCCGGGAAAAAATCCGCCCAGCTGTGATAGCTGCGCCACAAAAGTTTGCTCTGGCCTGTGCTGCCGCTCGTCATGACGCCCATGCAGGCCGCCTCCGGTATAGCGCCCACGTCGAACTGCTGCGTCCTGCTGACCTCCGTAGCGATAATCGGCACGGTTTTTGTGCCGCTGTACGCCACAAAGCGCACGAGCTGGCGCGCAATGCTGTCCTCATGGATGAACACCGCAGGCTCGCTGTAAGCCAGCGCAGCGCGCAGCTCCTGCGCCTCCTGCACCAGACGCGCATAGGTATAGGCCTCGCTATCCTCCACGAGCGCCAGCTTCTCCTGCGGCTGCTCCTTTAGCATCTGCAAATAATCCATCACGCTCACACCCTCTCCAGCAGCAGCGCCGTGCCTACGCCGCCTGCGGCGGCTACGCTGGCCGCACCATAGCGTCCGCTGCAGCGCTTGAGTGCCTCCAGCAGGTGCAGCGTAATAATGCAGCCGCTTGCGCCATAGGGATGGCCATAGGCCAGCGCCCCGCCAAACACGTTATACTTGTCCACGCTCTGCGCAAAGCTGCGTGCAAAGAGCACGTCGATAACAGCAAAGGCCTCGTTCAGCTCAAAATCGTCGATATCCTGCTCTGTCAGGCCATGCTTCGCCAGCAGCTTCTGCAGCGCCGTAATCGCTGTACGCGGGCTGACGAGCGGGTCGCCGCCGCAGGCCGCACTGCCGACAACTCGCGCCTGCGCCTTTAGGCCATGCTCCTGCAAATATTTTTCCGAGCACAAAACAACAAAGGCTGCACCATCATTTATCAGGCAGGAATTGGCCGCCGTAATCAGCTCGCCGCCATCCAGCACCTTCGGCATCCTGTCGAGCAAGCGCTGGCTCATACGCGGACGAATGCCCTCGTCCTGCTCCGCGCCAAACACCGGCGCAATGATTTCCTGCAGCGCACCGCTCGCACGCGCCTCTGTCGCCAGCCTATGCGAGCGCAGCACCCACGCGTCCATCTCGGCCTTCGTAATCTGCTCACGCTGCGCCGCTAGCTCTGCACCCTCCAGCATCACCGTTTCGCGATGCACGTCCGGCATGAACTTCGCCACGCTGTACCAGCCGTCGCCAGCGTAATCGGGATGATTGGGGTTATAGCCTCGGCGCGGCTGCGTCGAGCTGCTCTCAAAGCCTCCGGCGATAATGCAGTCGGCCTCGCCGCTATGCAGCTTCGCCGCTGCCACAGCAATGCTCTCCAATCCGCTGCCGCACTGCACGTCGACCGTAAAAGCAGGCACCGAGCAGTCCACGCCAGCCTCCAGCGCCATCAGCCGCGCAATATTGCCGCCAGCGCCCACACCGTTGCCCGCAATAATATAATCAGGCTCTGTAATATTGTACTTGTCCATAACCTGACGCAGCACCGCCGCCCCCAGCTTCTCCGCCGGAATATGGCGGTACATGCCATTGACCACGCCCACATAGCTGCGCAGGCCGCCTAAAATATATGCATTCATCATGAGTATCTCCTTAGAAAATAACCCTCTGCCGCCTCAGCGAGGCAGAGAGGGTATATATTATCTGTTATTGCTGTTATTAATCGCACGCTGAATCGGATAAGCCAGTGCCGCAGCAGCCATACATTTCACAACATCCAGCGGAATAAACGGCAGTGCGCCGGTCAGCAGCGCCTTCGTCCAGTCCATGCCGGTCACAAATTTCAGCTGTGCCACACCAAAGGCATAAATCAGCGGTACGCCAATTACACAACCCAGCAGTGCATAGCGTTTAAAATTATACTTCTCACCACGCGTATAAGCGAGGAAAACAGCCGTCACCAAAAAGCCAAACAGATAACCGCCGGTAGGACCAAACAGCTTGCCCGGACCGCCGGAGCCGCCAGTAAAGACAGGCACGCCAGCCAGGCCGATAAGCAAATATACCAGCATTGTGATAAAGGCCTGCTTGGCCGTCAGCAGATAACCGGTGAGGTTAACAATCAGCGTCTGCAGCGCAATCGGGGACATGGAAAACGGCAGCGGAATAATGATATAAGCAGAAATGCAGTTCATGGCAACCATGAGCGCCATTTTCGTCATATCTGCAGTTTTATTGACATTTTGACGATGAGTTTGAGTAGACATAAATACACCAGCCTTTACATTATTTGATTACAAAAACGTTAGCAGCTCCCACATAAGCAGCCAGCTTTTCGCCGTCGTCGTACACGCGCAGCTCGTCGCCTGCGTATACAGGTCTCAGAAAGCTCAGCTTCCAATCCAGCTCCGTAAGCTGCAGCTCACGCTCCAGCCACGCCGCCATGCACAGCCCCGGCACAATCGGATGCTCGCCCTTATGGATGATATTCTCATCACCGGTATAGGCCACATAGTCCGCAATCTCCTGCGCCGTGAACACATGACTCGCCACGCACTCGCCCGCCGCCGCTGTCGCGTCGGCCTGCTTCGTGCCCAGCGTGCGCTTAGGCAGCACGAGGAACACACGCAGCTCCTTCGCCACGCTGCCATCCGCAGCCGTGCCCACCACCTGAATCATAGCCTTGCGCTCCTTCGCCAGCAGCACGTTGTTTTCCAGCTTCACTGCCTCGCCGTGGATATGCGCTTCAACTCCGGCCAGCACCCAGCCGCCGAAAAACTTTGCATCGCTGTCTGCCAGCTTATGTGCAAGCTCTAACATTTTTGCAACATCCTTTCATGTAAGCATTGCTTAACCAATGCTTCATGTGGATATTATAAAACAAAGGGCGTAGTTAGTCAACCAAAAATACTTATAAGTTAACAGCAAAAAACTGCTGCCTAAGCTCCCGCTCTGCTAAAAATCTTCGGCAAGAAAGCAGAGTGAGTGCTTAAACAGCAGTCATTATTTTAGCGGCAAAGCTCCAGCTGCGCAGCAACCTTCTCTGCCATTTCTTCCATTGTGTCATAAGCAAGCTCATGCGTCACATAATCCGGCTGCACGCAATCGAGAATCTGCTTCGCAGCACGCGTCGTAAACGGCTTGTGCTGGTCAATGCTCACGATATGCTTCCAGATAAGCTCAGGAGAGTCCTGCTCCGGCGCCTTGCGCTCAAAGGTCGTCTGATACTTGCCCGACAGCGAGCAATTCAGATGCACGCCCTTGATTAAATCGGCATAGCTGCCCAGCTTTTCCACTGTACGGCAAACGTAATCAGCGCCTTCCTCCTCGGTACGCAGACGCGTATTCGTGTTCATCAGATGGCCGGTGTCGAGCATAATGCCGACATTCTTGCGCTCAATATGCTCAAAGAAATATTTCACCTTGCGCACATCCGTCAGACGCAGGCCGGGCCACCAGAGATTTTCAAACAGCACCAGCACGTCCGAGGGAATCTCGTCAGCAATCGCGTTGAACACGTTGGCTGCCTCCGTGAGCACCTCTTTGTCGTTATACTGGAAATCATAGGTGAAGGCCGTAGTATTATCAGCCTCCGCCACATGGAAAACAAGATAATCGGGAGTCTGCGTCAGCGCCGCCCCGATATTCAGGCGAATAACCGACAGCCATTCGTCACAGCTTCTCGCCTCTTTGAAATACGTCGTACGTTCACGAATATTGCGGAACTGCTGGCGCAGGCGCTTCGCCTTCTTCGTCCAGAAGTCCATCCAGTACGGCCAATAATTCAGGTGTGCGCCCCAAGTCAGCTCCTTATAGCTCGGCTTCGGCTCCTGCAGCGTATACACAAACTGCTCGATGCCATCCACGCCAAGGCGCTGCACATAATCATTGAGCGTCAGCCCTTGTTTTTGCAGCTCCTCCTCATACCAGGGAATCGCACAATAGTTAAACAAATGCTTTGTCATCATTCGACCCTCTTTCATAAAATACTACATGAATAACCTCATCACAAAAACTACAACGGCACCAATAGCGGCGAACACCAAAAAGGTTGGCAGCAAGAAGAAAAACACCGCCAGGATACCGCAGAGAATCAAAAAAGTCATCAGCAGGCCACTGCCGCAGCCAAAGGTATGCACCTTAATATTAGGCGGCACCTGCTGCTGTCGCTGCTCGTAGGACGCACGCTCCTCGTAAACCTCGCCACGCGGCTCACGGCTGTCCTCAGCAGTGCCTGCGCCCTCATCAATCGTCACGCCCTCAAAGGTGTCACGCTCCTCAGGACTCAGCACCTGCGCATCTATTTTAAAACGGTAATGGCAGTACGGACATTCAACCGTGCCCTTGTCTACCTCATGACCGCAAAAATCACATTTCATAGCTCCGCTCCTTTCTTATTGCAGCAGCATGAGCAGCAAGCCCTCCTCGTTCACATAACGCGGGTCATGCGTCTCCAGCGCCAGAGTCTCCCAAACCGCCGCTGCTGTACGTTCAATAGTCTGCTTCGGCACGCCATAGCACATGGACGAAACCTGCTCTATTTCATAATTGTAAACATTATTCAGCTTAATGAAGGCATAGATAAGGCCAGCCGCCCATATCTCTCCCACACGAAGCTTCTCCGGCACATTAAAGACCTGCAGAAAATCGCTCCACATCGTGCGCACCAAAAAAATGTCGTAAGCAGAAAAAGCGTAGGGGCGCATCATCTGCCCGATAAGCTTCGTAACTCTGTCATCCAAGATTGGCTGCGGCTTATAGTCCGTAACCTTCGTTTCGTAGTTGAAGCCCTCCATGCGGATATACGCCGCATAAAGCAGAGAGATATGGCGCACAAAAATCGGATTGCGATTGATAAACTCCTCCCAGCTCACCTCGCCGCCGCTGCGCACAGCGAACCAATCCTTCGCCTGTCCCAGTACCTCGAAGAAGCGCTTGCGCGACGCCTTATTCATCAGCATACCGCGCACAAAGTTCATCACCATCGTATTATTATAGAAAATATGTCCCATAAAAATGTAGCCGTCGGTATCAACGTCGCCGTCAATCGGCAGCTGCAGCAGATAGCGCTCGTCCGTCAGCACATTGCGGCAGGAATACAAGCCCTCCGGCGTCTTTTCGAGCACCTCGAACAGCACCAGACGCATCTGCAAAAGCTCCTCCAGCACATCCTTGCTCACCATGCCCTCAGCACTGAAGCCATTGGCACAGATATCATCATAGAAATGCTGCAGCGGCGTCTTATCGTCCGCCAGCATATGATAATCAAACAGAAAATAATCCCAAAAGGTCTGCGCATATTCCTCTGAATCAGGCTTTTCCTCAGCCAGACCGCCCATCAGAATACAAAAAGGTCGCACGCTCCACGTCGCGCTTATACTTCTGTGCACCGAAAAAGGTCTGCAGAGAGCTGAGCAAATCCTGCAAACGCTCACCGATATTCAGGAAGGCCTTGTTCGGCAGGTCAGGCGTTGCATATTGGTTATAGCGCTCATATTCAGGCAGGAAATAGCCCTCCTCGTCGAGCATCTGCACCTTGCCGGAGCTCAGCAGCCTTGCCTTAGCCTCCGCAGGCGCACTATCACTAGTAATAATTCTTTTTTTCTTAAAGAAAATATACATCTCGGACATCGTGTCCAAAAAAGCACCGATATTCTGTGGGGTGGGCAGAAAATCGGAGATATTGCGGCAGCACCAGCCTACGCAGTCGATAAAATCCTCGCGCG
>URVO01000091.1 GCA_900551335.1 uncultured Phascolarctobacterium sp. | reverse complement strand
GAAAGGGGTTATGCAGAGTTTTTGCATAACAATGGCAGAGAAAAAATTTTGCTGTATGGCATGAGCTTCTGCAAGAAAAGATGTAAGGTTGTAGTGGAGAAGCTTTAAACGTTTCGCAGGCTCACGCCTTTACCTGACGGTAAGGCCGTGGGCTTGCTTTTTATATATTTTTACGCAAATTTTACAGTACATTTTCTTGTTTTTTAGATATAATTAAAGCAAGAAATAAGACGAGGTGATGGTCATGATTATTTGCGTTGAAGATGAGCAGAATATCTGTGAGCTTGAGGTATATACATTGCAGTCCGTGGGCATGGAGGCAGAGGGCTGTGCGAGCGGTAAGGAGCTGTTTGCGCTGCTGGAGCAGCATATCCCGGAGCTGATTGTGCTGGATATCATGCTGCCGGACGAGGACGGCATGAGCATTCTGGCGCGTCTGCGTGCAGACAAGCGCTATGCGTCTATTCCTGTGATTATGGCGACGGCGAAGGGTTCGGAGTATGACAAGGTGAAGGGCTTGGACGGCGGTGCTGATGATTATATCGCCAAGCCCTTCGGTATGCTGGAGATGGTGGCACGCATTAAGGCTGTGCTGCGCCGCTGCGCGTCGCAGCAGCCTGCAAAAGCAGACGATGGCCTTATCCGCCGCGGCACGCTGGAGGTGCATGAGCTGGAGCATCAGGTGCGCGTGGGCGGCGAGGCGGTCGTGCTGACGCTGAAGGAATACGAGCTGCTGCGCAAGTTTTTGCAGCATCCGGGCATTGTGTTTTCGCGCGATAAGCTGCTTAACGATATCTGGGGTTATGAATTCAGCGGTGAAACCCGTACCGTTGATGTACATATCCGTACTCTGCGCCAAAAGCTGGGCGAGGCCGGCGAGCTGATTGAAACTATTCGTGGCGTGGGCTACAGAATGGCGGCAGAGAAATGAAGCAGAAGCTGTTCCGCAGCATTCTTCTGCTCACGAGCTTGGCGGTAGGGCTGCTGCTCGTGCTGTTTTGCTGGCTTTCGTATAGCTATATTACGCACGAAAGCTATGACAGCCTCAAGCGTGAGGCAATGCTTTTGATTGTGGCAGAGCCGGACGGACGCATTCCTGCCAGCCATCTCAAGCGCCTGCAACTGCAGGACAGGGTGACGCTGATTGCGCCGGACGGCCATGCTCTTTATGATAATTATGCCGATAAATCGTCGATGGAGAACCATCTCGAGCGCGAAGAGGTGCGTGAGGCGATGGCGCAGGGCGAAGGCCGCAGCCAGCGTGCCTCCGAAACCTTGGGCAGACGCGTTTTGTATTATGCGGTGGCGTTGCCTGACGGCAATGTGCTGCGTATGTCACGCACGAATGAGGCTGTTTTTCATCAGGTGAAGCTGCTGGTGTTCTATTTTGTGCTGCTGGCAGTGCTGGTGCTGGGCGGTGCGTTGTTTGCTGCACGCAAAATTACGCGCTGCGTGCTGCAGCCGCTGGAGGAGCTGAATCTTGAGCAGCCCTCGGCAGAGACTGTGGTATATCCTGAGCTGCAGCCGATTGTGGAGCGCTTTGTCCTGCAGCAGAAGAAGCTGGAGCGCGAGATGCGCCGCTATAAGAGCAAGAAGCAGGAGCTGAAGGCCTTGACAAACAATATGGATGAGGGCATGCTGTTCTTGAACCCGGAGTGGGAGGTTGTGTCTATCAATAAGAGCGCGCTGAAATATATGGGCATGGATAAGCAGAGCGTTTTGGGCAAGCGCATTACGGATTTGGATAAGAGCGAGGAGATGTACTTGCTTTTAGAGCAGATTGAGCTGAACGGCAAGGGGCGCCTTGTTGTGAACCGTGGCAGCACGTACTATCAGTTCAACGGCAGCCGTATTGCGGATAAGGGCTTTGTGCTGCTGATGATGGACGTGACGGCACGAGCTGCGTCGGAGAAGCTGCGCCGCGAGTTCTCTGCGAACGTATCGCATGAGCTGAAGACGCCGCTGCAGTCGGTGCTGGGCTATTCGGAGATTATGCTCAGCGGCCTTGTAAAGCCGGAGGATACGAAGCGCTTTTTGCAAAAAATCAATGATGAGGCGCATAATCTTTTGCGTCTGATTGACGATATTATCAAGCTGTCGAAGCTTGACGAGCTGCGTCATGATATGCTGGAGGAGTTTGTGTTGCAGGATGTGGCGCAAAGTGCGCTGGCACGGCTGAAGGATAAGGCGGAGGGGCTTGGCGTGGAGCTGGTGCTGGAGGATAACAGCAGCGGCAAGCTGAAGCTGCTGGGTATTCCTTCACTGATGGAGGAAATTTTCTTCAATCTGCTTGATAATGGCTTAAAGTACAATCATAAGGGCGGCAGTGTGACGCTGCGCTTGGGCGAGACGGCGAGCAAGCTGACGGTGAGCGTTATTGATACAGGCATCGGCATTGCCGCTAATGAGCTGCCGCATATTTTTGAACGCTTCTATCGCGTTGACCGTAGCCGCCATAAGGCGATTGACGGCACGGGATTGGGGCTTAGCATTGTTAAGCACGGCGTGCTCTTCCATGGCGGCACTATCCGCGTGCTCAGCAGTGCAGGCAAGGGCTCGGAGTTTATTATGAAATTCCCGCGCGAGGGTGTGGCAGATAGCTCTCAGCCTTTAACCAAGGTATAGCAGCTTTACAGAGGACGGTCAGGCGCCGTCCTCTTTTTGCTTATGTATACAAGACAAGGATGCAAATATATGATAAAATAAAAGCAGCACTTTGAACGGTTCAGGTGCTGCTTTTGCTATAAAAAAGTAAGGGGGACGCAAGAATGCGAGTTGTATTAACTATTGTAGGCGAAGATAAGGTTGGCATTACTGCAAAGGTCAGCAATGCTTTAGCTGATATGAACATCAATATCATCAACATTAACCAAAATATTATGCAGGGCTTTTTTAACATGGTGCTGATTGCAGACATGGAAAAGGCTAATGTCACCTTGGCTGCAGCACGCAGCACTATGGCTGAGCTGGGCAAGGAGATTGGCGTAGAAATCCGCCTGCAAAGTGAAGAAATCTTTACCGCTATGCATCGTATATAGGAGGCTGCTATGCTGTTCAATAGTGAGGATATTTTAGAAACTACGCGCATGATTACCGAAAATAAGCTGGATGTGCGCACGATTACGATGGGCATCAGTCTGCGTGATTGTGGTCATCCGGATATCAAGGTTACAGCGCAAAAAATTTATGACAAAATCTGCCAGAAGGCAGAGCATCTGGTAAAAACCGGCGAGGATATCGAGGTGGAGATGGGCGTGCCTATCATCAACAAGCGTATTTCCGTAACGCCGATTTCTATGGTTGGCGAAAGCTGTGACAGCGCTGATTATGTGCCGCTGGCGCAGGCTTTGGACAAGGCAGGCAAGGAGGTCGGCGTAAACTTTATCGGCGGCTTCTCGGCGCTGGTTGACAAGGGCTATACGAAGGGCGACCGCAATCTTATCGCTTCTATTCCTGAGGCTTTGGCAGTTACCGACATTGTCTGCTCCTCCGTCAGCGTTGGCTCGACGAAGTGCGGCATCAACATGGACGCAGTAAAGCAGATGGGCGAGGTTGTCAAGGCGACGGCTGCACGCACTGCTGACCGTGATGCGATTGGCTGCGCTAAGCTCGTTGTGTTCTGCAACGCTGTACCCGACAATCCGTTTATGGCAGGCGCCTTCCACGGCGTTACCGAGCCGGAGAGCGTTATCAACGTCGGTGTCAGCGGCCCTGGCGTAGTTAAATACGCTTTGGAGCAGGTGCCGGATGGCGACATCGGCATGGTTGCGGAAACGATTAAAAAGACGGCGTTCAAGATTACGCGCGTTGGTCAGCTCGTAGCGCAGGAGGCAGCACGCCGCCTGAATACGCAGTTCGGTATCATCGACCTGTCCTTGGCACCGACTCCGGCGATTGGCGACAGCGTGGCGCATATTCTTGAGGAAATCGGTCTGGAAAGCTGCGGCGGCCCTGGTACGACGGCAACGCTGGCTATGCTCAACGACGCTGTAAAGAAGGGCGGCCTGATGGCATCTAGTTATGTTGGCGGTCTGAGCGGCGCGTTTATTCCTGTCAGCGAGGACGCGGGCATGATTGCTGCGGTTGAGCGCGGCGCTCTGTGCTTGGAGAAGCTCGAGGCAATGACCTGCGTTTGCTCCGTAGGTCTGGATATGATTGCTATCCCCGGCGACACGACGGCAGCAACTATTTCTGCGATTATTGCGGATGAGGCTGCTATCGGCATGATAAATAATAAAACGACTGCTGTACGTCTTATCCCCGTACCTGGCAAGGGCGTTGGCGAGCAGGTTGAGTTTGGCGGCCTCTTAGGTTATGCCCCCATTCTGGCTGTGAAGAAGTTCAGCGCAGAAAAATTCATTAACCGCGGCGGACGTATTCCGGCGCCGGTAAGGAGCCTGACTAACTAATGCTGCGCAAGGCTCAGCGAGAGGCGATTCTCGCTAAATTAGAGGAAACCTATAAGGGCACGAAGACGGCGCTCAATTATAATTCTCCCTTCGAGCTGCTGGTGGCTGTCATTTTGTCGGCGCAATGCACGGACGAGCGCGTGAACGTGATTACGGCACGGCTTTTTCCGCGGCTGAATACGCCGGAGAAGATGGGCCGCCTGACGCAGGAGGAGATGGAGGCGGAGATTCGTGACTGTGGCCTGTACCATGCGAAGGCGAAGAATCTTTTGGGCACCTGTCATATGCTGGTGGAGCGCTTCAACAGCGAAATCCCCAGCGATATCAAGACGCTCATGGAGCTGCCGGGCGTGGGGCAGAAGACGGCGAACGTCATTGCCAGCATTATTTATAATGTGCCGGCGCTGGCGGTGGATACGCATGTGTTCCGCGTGTCGCACAGGCTGGAGCTGGCGAAGGGCAAGGATCCGCTGACGACGGAGAAGGAGCTGGAGAAGCTCATCCCGAAGGAAAAGTGGAGCGACGCTCATCACTGGTTCATCTGGCATGGACGCAAAATCTGCAAGGCACGCAAGCCGCTGTGCCGCGGCTGTGTGGTCGTTGAGGAATGTCCGTTTAAAGAGAAAAATTTTGACTGAGGCGAGAGAAGAGTCGGACGAGAGGTGAGAGCCGATGGGTAAATTTTTAAACCCTGATAATAGTGCGTTTCAAACGGCGATTAATTCACAAATTTATATTGATAAAACAGGATTAATAGCATTCACGAATAGTGTTCTGGGAACGCAGCAGGCTTTTATCTGCAACAGTCGTCCGCGTCGCTTCGGCAAGTCAATTACAGCAAATATGCTGACTGCATACTATAGCAAGGGCTGCCAGTCGGAAAAGCTTTTTGCTAACCTGTCTATCGCGAAGGACGCTGCTTATGCTGAGCATTTGAATAAATACGATGTCATTCACTTCGATGTGCAATGGTGTCTGATGATGGCAGGCGCTGCGGAAAAAACTGTAGAATTTATCTCCAAAAGTATCCTGAAAGAGCTGCGTGATGTGTATGGTGCTGCAATTTCGGCAGATGCGCATAATGTTGCAGCTGCTCTTTCAGATATTAATACTGCCACTGGCAATAGGTTTGTTATTATCATAGATGAGTGGGACGTACTCATCAGAGATGAAGCTGCTAATAAAATTGTTCAGGAAGAGTATATTAATTTTTTGCGTGGCTTATTTAAGGGAACAGAGCCGACCAGATATATTGCTTTAGCATATCTGACCGGTATACTGCCTATCAAAAAATATAAAACGCAGTCTGCGCTAAACAATTTCTTGGAGTATACCATGCTCAATCCCGGAAATATGGCGCAGTATATTGGCTTTACAGAAGCAGAGGTACAAGACATCTGCGCGGAATATCAGAAGGATTTTCGAGAAGTGAAGCGTTGGTATGATGGTTATCTTTTGGGTGCTTATCATGTTTACAATCCCTGTGCTGTTGTAAATTTAATTTTTCAAG
>URVO01000090.1 GCA_900551335.1 uncultured Phascolarctobacterium sp. | reverse complement strand
CTGCGCCATGTAGACGAGATTTTCGCTAGATTTGGTTTATAATAAGAAAGTTAAGGAGTGACTGCTAATGTCATCTGTTGTTGTATTAGGCGCCCAATGGGGCGATGAAGGTAAAGGTAAGATTGTTGACTACTTGGCACAAAAGGCTGATGCTGTTGTCCGTTATAGCGGCGGCTCCAATGCCGGCCATACTGTTGTAGTTAACAACATCAATTACAAGCTGCGTCTGCTGCCCTCCGGCGTACTGTTTAATGATAAGGTAAACGTGCTGGGCAACGGCGTTGTTATCAACCCGGGCGTAGTGCTGGCTGAAATCGCCGGCATGAAGGAAAAAGGCATTGATTGCAGCAATCTGGTTATCTCTGACCGTGCGCACGTTGTTCTGCCTTACCATCAGCGCCTGGATGAGCTTCAGGAGGATGCTCTGGGCAACCACAAAATCGGTACCACCAAAGGCGGTATCGGTCCCTGCTACATGGATAAGGTTGCGCGTGTAGGCATTCGTGTCTGCGACCTGATGGAGCCGGAAACCTTTGCTGAAAAGCTGAAGGTTAACCTCGAAGCTAAAAATGCTATTATCACCAAAATCTATGGTGCAGAGCCGTTTGATTACGACGCTGTGCTGAAGGAATATCTGGCTTATGCTGAAGAGCTGCGTCCTTATGTTGCTGATACCGGCGTAGTTATGGACGAACTGTTCAGCGCTGGCAAAAATGTTCTGTTTGAAGGCGCTCAGGCTACCTTCCTGGACATTGACCATGGCACCTATCCGTATGTTACCAGCTCCAATCCGACCGCTGGTAATGCCTGCACCGGCAGCGGCGTAGGCCCTCGCTTCATCGACCATGTTGTCGGCGTAGTTAAGGCTTATACTACCCGCGTAGGCGAAGGTCCCTTCATCACCGAGCTGCTGGATACTGACGGCCCTGGCAACCAGATCCGCGAAACCGGTCATGAATATGGCACTGTAACTGGTCGTCCGCGTCGCTGCGGCTGGCTGGATGCCTTCATGCTGCGCTACAGCGCTCGTCTGAACAGCCTTGATTATCTTGCTATCACCCGTCTGGATATCCTCGACAATATGCCGAAGATTAAGATGTGCGTTGGCTACAAGATTGGCGACGAGGTGCTCAAACGCATTCCTGCAAGCCTGAATGTGCTCGCTAAGGTTGAGCCGATTTTTGAAGAGTTCGAAGGCTGGATGACTGATATCAGCGGTATCCGCAACTATGACGAGCTGCCGGAAAACGCTAAGAAATATCTGGCACGTCTGAGCGAGGTTGCCGGCGTTGAGCTGGGCATCGTATCTGTTGGCCCGAACCGTGAGCAGACCATTGTTCTGAAAGAATTACTGTGATTGCAGGTTGGGGGAGCATGAGAAAGCTGGTTTAAGCTGCAAGTTTAGCAGCTTAAAAAAGTTTTTCAAAAAGCTCTTGACATACTTCTGTAATCAGAGTATAATATTAATGTTGCTAATCAATGGCGACACAATGATTCACTAGCTCAGTTGGTAGAGCACCTGACTTTTAATCAGGGTGTCCCGAGTTCGAGTCTCGGGTGAATCACCACGAAATCAACCGTTCTTCGTAAGAGGAACGGTTTTTTTGTTTATAGCGTAAGGCATGAATAATATAAAGAAAAAGCCTGCAGCGGCTAAGAGATGAACTCTTGCGTTGCAGGCTTATATTTTATTCAGCAAAAGGTGTCTTTATAGCGCTGCTGACACTGCTTGATGATTTCCTTTGCTCTGTCGACATCGTGAGCCTCCTCAAGCGCGGTGCTCTTGCCTTCAAGAGATTTATACACGCTGAAGAAGTGAATCATTTCGTCGCTGATGTGCTGCGGCAGCTCGCTGATGGATTTATAGGAGTTGTACATCGGGTCGCCATAGGGAATAGCGATAATTTTTTCGTCCATGTCACCGCTGTCCTCCATGATGATAACGCCAATCGGATAGCAGCGGATGAGCGTCATGGGAACTACGTTTTCGGAGCAGAGCACGAGCACGTCCAGCGGATCGTTATCTGCTGCGTAGGTGCGGGGAATGAAGCCATAGTTTGCAGGGTAGTGCGTCGCGGTGTAGAGGATGCGGTCCATTTTTAAAAGACCGGTTTCCTTGTCCAGCTCGTACTTTACCTTGCAGCCCTTGGGGATTTCAATAACAGCCATAAAGTCGTCCGGGGAAATACGTTTAGGGTCGATATCATGCCAAATATTCATTGTCATATGCAAAACCTCCTCTGTATACTTTTATCATAGTGGTTTAGCGTGTACTTGTCAATCGAGAAAAGGTAAATTCTTACACCCTCATATAAGCACTCATGACGCACGCTCCGCGTGCTCCCTGCGCGAGCAGCTCCGCATGCTGCGCTTTGTCGAAGCCGATGCCGCCGATAGCGTAAACCGGCAGCTGCACTGCTTTGCAGACCTCTTGCAGAAAGCGTAGACCGCGCGGAGCAAGACCTGCCTTGCACTGCGTAGCGTAGATGTGCCCGGCAATGAGTACGCTGGCACCGAGCTTTTGCGCCTCCAGCGCTTCGTCTACGCTATGGACGGAGGTGGAGAGCCAAGCAAAATGCGCACGCTCGCACGCCGGCATTTGGCGCAGCAGCGCAAGCGGCAGGTGCAGCCTGTTTATACCAAGCTTGCGTGCCAGCTGCCAGTCGCTGTGCAGGATGAGCGGCAGCCTTGCAGCAGTGCAGCTGTGCTGAGCGCTTTGCGCAAGAGAGCGATAGGCTTCGCTGTCTATATCCTTGGCGCGTAAAATAATTGCCTGCGGACGCTCCTGCGTCAGTCTTGTCAGTCGCTCAATTTGCTCTAGCAGCGGACGAGGGCAGCTGGCGCTGTCCGTGACGGCGATAAGCGGCAGCTCAGACATAAACGTACTCCGACATCACAGGCTGCAGACCAATTTTCAGCAGAGCGTCATAGATTTCGGCCAGACTTCTGCTGTCGTCAATCTCGAACTGCTCGTCGCCCAGCTCCTGCTTTTTGCTATGCGCACCGATGCCGGTGTTGACGCCGGCAGAGATTTTGTTGGCGGCAATCAGCATCAGGTTATCGCGTACACGCGCACATTCGCGGCTGGAAACGGTAATCGAGGCGAAGGGCATGAACAGGCGGTAGGCGCAGACAACCTGCAGCAGCTGGCGTTCGTGTACGTCTAGCGGCTTGATTTTGTCATTGTTGATGATGGGACGCAGGCGTGGGCAGGAGAAGGCGATTTCCGCGTGCGGATATTTTTTTTGCAGCAGATAGGCATGCAGCCCGGTGGCGAGGGCGTCGCGACGGAAGTCGTCGAGGCCGAGCAGGGCGGCGAAGCCGACGCCGCGCATGCCGCCTTTCAGCGCACGCTCCTGTGCATAAAAGCGGTAGGGGAAGACGCGCTTGTGACCGGCGAGGTGCAGCTGGGCATATTTGTCCTTGTTATAGGTTTCCTGAAAAACTGTCACATAATCTACGCCGCAGGCATGCAGATAGGCGTATTCATCACTGTTGAGCGGATAAATCTCGACGCCGACAACCTTGAAGTATTGGCGTGCCTGCTTGCAGGCCTCGCCGATGTAATGCACGTCGCTCATTTTGCGGCTTTCGCCTGTCAGAATGAGGATTTCCTGCTGACCGGTAGCGGCGATGGCTTGCATTTCGGCAGCAATCTGCTCGCTGCTCAGGCAGGCACGGTGAATTTTATTATGGCTGTTGAAGCCGCAGTAGATGCAATAATTTTCGCAGTAGTTGGCGATGTAGAGCGGCGTAAAGAAGGTGACGTTGTTGCCAAAATAACGCTGACGTTCTGCCTGCGCCGCGCGTGCCATATCCTCTAAAAGCGGCAGAGCGGCAGGAGAAAGCAGGGCGGCAAAGTCCTCCGGCGTGCGGTCGCTGTGTGCGAGCGCTGCACGCACATCTGCCTCCGTATATTTGGCATAGTCATAGGCAGCGCGTGCGGCTTGCACCCTGTCGAAAATGTCGGAGTCAATGACCTCCATGCCCTCCTGATACTGCATCGGGTCGGTAAGCTGCTGCTCGCTGAAGGCAGCGGCCTGCTCGTCATAAATGCTGTTATTGAAAAATTTATCTTCGTTGTTCATCTTGTCACCTCAATCATGCAGAAAGCCTGTTAAGGGAGAGCTGGCGCTGGCAGTGTTGCGCACGCTGCCGCAGCCTGCAAGATAAGCACTGCGGCCTGCGTTGATGGCGTCACGGAAGGCGCTGGCCATTAAGGGCAGGTTGCCTGCGCTGGCGATAGCAGTGTTGGCCATGATAGCCGCTGCGCCCATCTCCATAGCCTCACAGGCCTGAGACGGCTTGCCAATGCCTGCGTCGACGATGACAGGCAGGTCGATTTCGTTAATCAGTATCTGGATAAATTCCTTCGTGCATAAGCCCTTGTTGCTGCCAATAGGCGCACCGAGCGGCATGATGCAGGCTGCGCCTGCACTGACTAAATCGCGGGCGCTCTGCAGGTCAGGGTACATGTAGGGCATAACGATGAAGCCCTCCTTGGCAAGAATTTCCGTTGCCTTGATGGTTTCGTGATTGTCAGGCAGCAGGTATTTGCTGTCCTTGATAACCTCGATTTTGACAAAATCAGTATGGCAAAGCTCGCGTGCGAGGCGGGCGATGCGTACTGCCTCATCAGCAGTGCGTGCACCGCTGGTGTTGGGCAGCAGGGTGACGTTTTCCGGTACGTAGTCAAGAATGTTGGCAAGAGCGCCGCTGTTGGCGCGGCGCAGGGCGAGCGTGAGGATTTCTGCGCCTGCCTGCTCTACGGCGGCCTTGATTAAAGCAAGGGAATATTTGCCGCTGCCTAAAATAAAACGGGAATGAAATTCATGTCCGCCTAAAGTCCATGTGTCGTTTGTCATTTTAATTCTCCTCAAAACCTAAAATAATGCGTGCGACGAGCAGCGCCTGCTGATTGGCGCACAGAGCAACGCGTGCTCCGCAGAGCGGCAGGTCATGAAAATCGCTGCTGCCGTCGCCGCAAAGATAAAAGCTTTTATTGATTTTTTTACTGATGATTTCCTCTGCCTTGCCAAAACCGGCGATACCGCTGGCGGCGACAAGCTTTTTATTGCTCCAGGTGCTCAGGACAGTGCTCACGAGCATAGCCTTGCCGGCGGCATCGTCGAGCGCTTCGCAGATAATGTCACAGCAGCCTAGGAGCGTGGGAATATTTTCTGCTGTAACCTTCACCACCTGCGCGTGCAGGTCAGCGTAGGGATTAATCTGGCGCAGGTGCTTGACCAGCACGTTCGCCTTGTACTGGCCGATATCGTCAAGAAAATAATATTGACGATTGAGATTGGACAGCTCCACCCTGTCGAAATCGTAAAGATAAAGCTGGCTGATACCAAGACGCGTCAGCGCGACGGCAATACTGCTGCCGAGACCGCCGAGGCCGACGATAGCGACGCGTGCGTTGCGCAGTGCGTCTTGCTGCGCCTGCGTCAGGCTTTTTTGCAGCGCAGCGTTGATTTCTGCCTGCGTGGGCGTAACGTTTTGCTGCTCAGTCATTCAGCCACCTCCTACGAAGCTGACGATTTCTAATTTATCAGTGTCGGTAATCGTGGTGGTGCCAAAGTCTGCCTGCTTGATGATTGTGCCGTTGCGTTCGACAGCGACGAGCGCGACGCGATAGCCGAGCTGCGTGAGCAGCTCGCTGAGCGTAGTGGGGGCGGCTAAGGCTTTTTCTTCTCCGTTGATAAGCATGTAATTCTCCTTTCGAGTAATAAAAAAGCTCATGAAGAAGCTACACCCGTGGTGGTGTACCCCTTCATGAGCTAAATTTTTAGACTCACTCTAAGTTTTCTTATGGAGTTGTTAGCATAAGTATAAGGGTTTTGGTAAGAAGTGTCAAGTGGCTGGCTTCTTCTCCCTCAGCTTAGGCTGCTATCAGAATGCCGGAGTGATAGAGCCTTTAAAATGATCCTCGATGAATTTTTTGTTTTCAGCAGAGGTATAGATTTTTTTCAGCTGCTCGATGC